>CBFGPJ010000072.1:0-9226 GCA_965650615.1 uncultured Fluviicola sp.
AACAACATCAACTTCTTTAGTCATACATTTTGATTTTTTCTATTACTTGCTTATTATTTACAAAATTAAAAGATGTTACAAGAGCACCAATGGTCGCACCCAAAATTCCATGAAAAATGATGTTCTGACCAGTCAAAAATAAATTCGGAATGTGCGTCTTTGTATTGATCTGTGTCCGGTGTGTGTGTTTGAAATCTTTCTGTATCCCATACATCGATCCGTCCGGAGTGGAAACATAGTCCCTGTATGTAATGGGAGTGGAAGAATAACAATTTTTTATTTTGGAGCGGATTCCCGGAAAGCGTTCTTCAATGCGTTTCAGTGTTCGCTCCTCGCAGATTTTTTTAAATGCTTCGTATGATTCCTCACGGGTTCCTTCTTTCACAATGGTCCGAACGGAATTTTCCCACTTCTTAAACTCATTAAAGTCGAGGTAACACATCACTGAAATGGATTCTGCGAATTCTTTCGTGTTTTTGGAAACCTGTGCAGATGTAAAGGTCATTTGAGGCCAGGAATCATTAAACCGGAACTCTTCGTCCCAAATATTATCGGTATAATAATCGTAGTAGTTCGAATTGAAATACGGAAGCGTGTTTTCATGAAGTGATAAATAGATCATGAATGATGCGATCGTATTCGGAAGCGCATTCACCCGATTTGCATAGGCTGCTTTAAAGCGATCTTTTCCGAACAGGCTAACGGTTTCTTTCGGGTGCATGTTAGAAATCACAAAATCACAGTCAAATTGACTCCCATCTGAACAAATAAGCGACTTGATTGTTCCCGATTCGTTGAAATTCGCTCCCACCACTTCCTTTCTTCTCAAAACCTCTCCGCCATTTGCGGCAATCTTCTTCATCAATAGTTTTGCAATCTGAGAGCCTCCGTTTACGAAGCGGTAACTTCCTTTTATAAAACTGTTCAAGATCAATGCTACGACGTAGAATGGAGTCACTCCTTTCAATCCTGCATACAAGGGGCCTGAACCTAAAATTACTTTGATTAAATCCTGATTATCAGTTAATGTTGCAAGGTGTTCCCAGGCTCCCACTTCCAGCACTTCATTGTGCTCCACGTAATTAATTTCCGATTCCAGTTCGATATTGTAAAGCGGAAAATAGGTGCAATACAGCTTCAATTGGTCTACAATTCTATCAACATCTTCCGTATTGTCCGGAAAACTGCGTTTTAACTGGGTTCTAAAATTCCCGTAACCCATTCCATGGCTGGCAGTCACTCCATTTGATAAACGGACGATATCAAACGCATCTTGATCCAAACGGTGCATTTCCAAATCATCATAGATCTCCAAATACTTGAAGATTTGATACAGGTTTTCTCCTTTATCCAGTCCCCCGACATAATGAACACCCGTATCAAATATTTTTTTGTCGCGGCTAAAAACCTGCAATGAACCACCAATCTGGTGATTTTTCTCCAGGACCTGTACGTGATAACCATGTTTAGCCAATATCAGACCGCTCACCAAGCCACCGATACCACTTCCTATTACCACTATTTTTTGTCCTGGGTTCAACTTAAAGTCTTTTAAGGATCATCAATACATTCGATGTCTTTGATGAATGTTCAATCAATTCAAATCCGAATCCGTTCTCAGTTGCAAAACGTTCAATTTCGGTTGCAGACAGGAACGACAGATCATTCGTTGTCTTATTAAATTTAAACCATTTTGTAGAAAGGATCTCTGTTAATTTGGTATTTTTAAGTCTGTCCTGAAACTCAATAATCCCATCACGAATAACGATAATTCCATTCTCTCCCAATCTGGTATTTACCTTCTTCAGCAAATCCATCTGTTCTTCCGGCCGCAGGTAGTGAATGACATCATTAAAGAAGTAGACATCCGCTTCAGGGATGTCCCATTCACGAATATCAGCTGTTTGAAAACGTAAACCATCTGATTTCTTGATACAGTTATCCGCTACGGCTACTTTATCTTCATCGTAATCCATCCCGATAATTTCTCTCGACGGATCAAAATAATTCAGGAAAATAGACAAATAACCGTAACCACAACCCACATCTACAATGCGCTTCCTGGAGCCGATCAATCGGTTATAAAAATCAAAGTTCTTTCGTTCCATTAACCATTTCACGCGCACATACCACTCGAGGACAGGACCTTTCAGCAAGTAATTCTCCAGCACTTTTCGTGTGTAGAAGGCCGTTGTGGCATATTCCTTTCTAAACTCCAGCATTTCAGCACGCATGATCTTCACAGCACGTTTTGAGAAATCACTGTATGATTCTCCCTCCTGAGCTGTAAGCCGATCCAATGGTTTTAGTAAGATCTGGCCCTGATTGATCATCAGATCATTCTTCGGGTTGACTTCATGGTTCCCCAATATCAGCAAAGGCTGGATCGGAATATTCAACTCTTTGGAAATATAAAACGCTCCTTTGTGGAAACGCTTAATTTCTCCATCACTGCTTCTGGTTCCTTCCGGGAAAATGACAATTGAATAACCCTGATCGATACGATTCTTGATCTCATCCAGGTTTCCTTCCGCTCCTTCTTCCGCAAACAGGTAACCACCGTAACGGATAAACGGAGCAAAAATTGGTGAATTATACACCCATTTCTTCACCATGATAATGGTTTTCGGATGAAGCATCAATACTACCAAAATATCCAGGAAAGAAGTATGATTCGGAATGATGATACTCGGATTTTTATAATCCAACTTGTGTTCATCAACTACTTTTTTCGTCACGTGAACACCGGCATATAAAGTAGATTTAGCCAGTTTGGAAATACAGAAATTTAAAATGTTCCGTTTGTGGATCCGCTTAATCGGAGTTGGGATCAGAATAAAGATCAACAGGATATTCAGGATCAAACTTCCAACAAAGAAGTAAAGGAACAGCAGCAAACTATAAATGAAGTAGAAAAATGTGATCGGTCCGCGACCTTTCTTCTTTCTATTCAATACGAAGAAATTGTAAACGCTCGGTTGAACGTATAAAGTGATCAGCATAATGGAACCGATCCCGATCACACTGATGGCTCCTATGGAATGAATTGCCGGATGTTTCGCGAAAATGAGTACTCCCGTTCCGATCATGGTCGCAATACCTGAAAGAATAATCCCAGATTGTGTCGATTTCAATGAATTAACACCTGTTCTGGCTTGTTGGATCAATCCGTCTGTAGTGAAAATACTGAAGTCGTCTCCCAAACCGAAGATGAACGTTGCAACGATGATATTGATAAAATTGAAAGGAATGTCAAAAATACTTGCGATCCCAAGAATCCAAATCCAGCCCAGAACCATTGGGAAAAAGGCAAATAAGGTCAATTCGATCCTTCCATAAATAACCAATATTGAGAAGAAAACCAACAGGGATGAGAACAGGAAGAGGTAATCGAAATCCTGCTTCACCACATTCAACATGGATTTTGCCATCTCTGAAATATCCAGGACAAAAACTCCATCGATTTTCTTCAATTCTCCTTTTACAAGATCTTGCTTATCTTTCTTAACCGTAATAGAGGTGACGTACGTATGCAATCCCTGGTCTTCTGAAACGAATTTATTCAGTCCGATTTCTTTTACCAGGTCTTCTCCTTCCTCTTTATTGAAATCAAGGGATTTCGTAGAACGGAAAAAGGGTTCGAACCCGGCCGGATTCAATCCGTATTGAGGTGCAAGTTGCTTAATTTCCGCTTCTACTCCCTGATTTGCTTTCCAGAAACCGGTCCATTGCTTTTCAGACTCCTTTATTGTTTGATTGGAAGGAAGGTATGGCGCAAGGGAAACAAATTCAGAGATACCGTACTGCTCTTTCACGGACACAAACGTTTTGTATACCGCATCGTTTTGAGAACGTGCTTGCTCCATGGTAGAAGCCGCAGAAAAAACAAATAATTTTTTGTCGGTATTCGGATTGATCCCCGTATAGAATTTCTCTTTCTGCTTCAATTCGGGAGTATGGAACGAAAGGTTGTTCATATCCGAATCAAAATTCACATTCGAAGACTTGTATAAAAACACCAATGAAACCAAAGAGATCAATAAAAACGATATTCTAAGAAACGTTTTATTTAGTTTGAAACTATTTTTATAGTTTCTATTGTCTTTGATTCTGATGTTCAGGCTTTCAATTAAAACAGGAAGGAAAAGCAGCGTAAAGAGTACTGAACCGGACAAGGTACAAAGTGCGATCAATCCAAAATTCTGCAGAACTACCGAATTAGTGAAAAGTAGGGCGGAAAGGGCAGCAATTGTAGTGAAACTTCCAAGAGTCATTGGTGAACTAATCTCCTTAACCGTTTTCACCACATTTCCCAAGTGCTTCAAATGAGTGAAGAAGTGGAACGAATAATCCAGTACAATTCCCAAAAGCACGGAAGATGTTGCCAGTGAAATAGCAGAGATCTCCGGATGCAGGTAACCTACCAATCCGGCACCACTCAGAATTCCAAAAAATCCGGGAAGGAGGAAATAAAAAGGGGCAAGAATGCTTCTATAATAAAAGATCAGTAAAAGCAAGATGGCAGAAATACTGATCATGGCAGTTAAAAACGAATCTGACTTGACCTGTTTTGCATTCTCAACAGCAATTTGAAACGTTCCGAAATAATCGAAATTCAATCCCTTTTCCTTGGCTTTGGTTTGTTTGAATTTCTCCAGACGATCTGCGAACGCTTCCAGTTTTTTGGTGTCTTTCTGATTCAAGTCAATCGTCCCGAAGAAAAATGCGTATTGTTCGTCCTTTGAATAAACCACACCATCCTTTACCACATAATTACCGGAATCGGTATTCGGATTCAATTGTTTCAATTGTCCGTACAGCAATCCTAAGGGATCGTTTGCAGCTAACTTGCTGATAAAAAACGCATTCGAACCTGTCAATAACCCCGCAGTGCGTTTCAAACCTTTTTTTATGGAATCCGGCTGAAGTTCCTGTTGAAATCGTTTATAGTCTGCTTTACTCAGATTACGGACCGAGCTTTTTTGAAGAAAAGCTATTAAAGCCCCTTCATCCACTGTCTTTACGACCTCAATATCCTTCAATTCCCCGGAAAACTGTTTTTCAAGGTCGGTCTTCAGACCCTCCAGTTTCTCCAGTGTGATTTCTTCATCTTCCTGGGCTTTGATAGAGAATACAACCTGTTTATTGAGTTTGTTCTTCTGAACAATGTCATTGAATTTCCTGAACTCTTTTCCCTGCGGGAAAATGGCATAGAGGTCTTCGTTGATTTTCAATTTTGAAACACCAATCAACAAAAAAGCAAGCACAAGTGTGAAGCTTCCCCAAAAAACAAGTCTTTTTTTGAGAAAAAATTCAACTATTCGCGCGCAAATTTGACCGATCATTTGAGTTAGTTTCAGGAAGAAGGAGAAATATCAGGCGGCAAAACTACAAAAATATCTCATGATGTGAGTTTTGTACCTTTTTTGTATGCATTTAGTAACTTTTTGAATCGGGGTTTATCCCATTTCTTCAAAACAATCAGAGAAGCATTAAAAGCCGTCTTCACAGCAATCGGAACTCCACCACCCAATTCCGCCCACTGCCCGCCGACAATCAGGTTTTTTACCGGTGTGCGGTAATGTGCAATTTTACTTTGCATGTTCTTTTTTCCCGGTCGCGTTCCCATCATCGAACCATTCTTATTGCCGGTATAACGATAGTAAGTAACCGGAGTAGCTACTTCATAAAATAAAATATGTTTACGCAGATCGGGGCACATTTTAGCTTCTACCCGCTCAAAAATAATCTGGGCAAAATCGTCTTTTAACTTTTTATAAGCTTCCGTTCGAACGAAATCACCCTTTGCATTCTTTTCCGTCTGCCAGTTATTCATGTAATCCATCCAGGCCGGAACGTATAAAGTCACTGTTCCCATTCCTTCCGGGGCCAGGGTATGATCCCGCACAGTTGGTGCCAATACGGAAATCGCCGATTTATGCGGATCGCCCGAACTATGCTCATCACGTGTACTGGATTCTTCACAAACAAGTGTCAGCTCGTGCCCGAAACCCAAACTTTCTGCCGTACAATCCAGGGCAACTGAGATCGTCACCGAAGAACTATACATGTCTGAATCGTTGAGTGTTTCAAAAAATTTCGGTGGAACGAGATTTGGCGGAACCAATTTACGATAGAGAAAATCAACATCACAAGCTGCAATGACGTATTTTGTTTTCACCGTATACTCTTTCGCACGGTTCTTATACCGAACGGCTGTGATCTGTTCATTCTCAAAATCGAAACCAACCACTTCAGAACTTAAGCGGATCTCACAATTTTCGGGGTTAACCTGGTTTTCCAGCCATGCTGGGATTACCTGGCTTCCGCCAATGGGTGGATTTTGATAATCTGAATTATAAGCCCAGGCAATCGGGAAGATACACGATAACAAGTCGCGCTCCGTGCAGAAAAGTTCCTGTAAATCCGGATCCTTGAAAAACTTGCTCAGGCCCTTTTTCACATCTCCGCCACCTACAGCGTAAGGAATCAGCGGATAAATGATCCCAAGCTGTTTCATACGAAAGAATGGGATTTCCAAAGGAGATTTTGTTTCAACGGATTGAAAGAATTCGGGAAACCTCAGGGAAACCTTCGCAATGCGCTTCGCAACTTTAAAAAAGCGCATGATTCCTTCTTTTTCATGTGGAAAATCCAAAATCAATTGATCCCTTAATTCATCAGGGTTATTGGTCAGCAGGTAATCGTGATTCGTAGAAATATGACGTTGAATGCGTTCCATCAGTTGTGGTTTCGGATAATCCTCTCCCAACAGTTTAAAAACACGGGTTACCGTTCCTTTCTCATTGTATTGGTTTAACCAATGGATTGCCGTATCAAATACAAAATCCTTTCGCTCAAATCCTTGCAGGTATCCACCGATCAGGTAATGCTTTTCCAATACAAGGACTTTCATTCCTGACCGGGAAAGCAGTGCTGCGGAAAGTAAACCACTTACCCCCGAGCCGATGATGGTGACGTCAAATTCTTCGTTCATTCGGCTTCAAAATTAATGAAATACCGCTTTCGCTGCTTCGAACTTGCCGATTTTAGTAAATTGCTGACCACGAAGAATTAGCATATCAAGTAAGAAACTATTTTTTTTTCCTAACTTTGACGCCACATTTTAAATTAACCCTGATCGAACGACAAGTAACTAACTCAAATTCGATATAGAATTGAACCCATGAAAGCATTAAACTCTTTGTACGAGGCGCAGAAAATTGCCTTTAGCCCGTTTGTATTCCAAACTGTCTATACCATGTCCAGTCTGGGAATCATGGATGAACTGTATGAAGAAAGGGATGGTTTAACAATCCAGGAAATTGCAAAACGCAAAAACATCAGTGAATATGGTGTTCGCGTATTGGTTGAAATGGCTAAAGCAGCGGATGTTCTCGAATTGAATGAAGACAGATACATGCTTTCCAAAATCGGGTACTTTTTGACAAGAGACGAAATGACCAAAGTGAACATGATGTTTACCCAGGACATCTGTTACAAGGGTTTATTCCACCTGAAAGATTCCATTTTGAACGGCAAACCGGAAGGATTGAAAGAAATTGGTCCATGGAATACGATCTATGAAGGATTATCTATTTTACCGGAACAATTGAAAAAGTCGTGGTTTGAATTTGATCACCATTATTCAGACAATTCGTTCGGTGAAGCATTGAAAATTATTTTTAAGCACAATCCGAAACACATTTATGACATCGGTGGAAATACCGGTAAATGGGCAATTGCAAGTACACAACACGATCCGAATGTACGTGTAAGTATCTTTGATTTGGGAGTTCAATTGAAAGTTGCACAAGCAACTATTGAAGCAATTCCGGAAATCAGGGATCGCGTAGATTACAATGAGCGCGACATGCTTGATCCGAATTCAGAAATTCCTGCCGGAGCAGACGTTTACTGGATGAGCCAATTCCTGGATTGTTTCAGCGAAAAAGAAATCGAAGCAATTTTATTGAAGATCAAAAAAACCATGAAACCGGATGCTACGATCTTCATTATGGAAACATTTATTGACGATCAGCGCTTCCCGGCAGCAGAGTTCAGTTTAATTGCTACTTCACTTTATTTTACGGCATTGGCAAACGGGAACAGCAAGATGTACTCGTCCACTGCTATGAAATACATTATTGAAAAAGCAGGATTTGAAACTGTCGCAGAACATCCTCTTCATGAGGACCGTTTCCACACGATCCTTGAAGTTAAATTACCGAAATAAGTTACTCTCCCACTTAAAAATTACATGAACAAACTTGATTTAAAACAAATAGAAGCTTTTAGCCTTGAAAAGAAGGAATACATCATTTCCGATGATGTTCGCAAGGAATTGGAAAGATCGTTTTCTTTTCTCCAGGAATTTTCAAGTGATAAGATTATCTATGGGATCAATACAGGTTTCGGGCCAATGGCTCAATTCAAAATTGATGAAGACAAACTAAATCAACTTCAGTATAACCTGATCAGAAGCCACTCTTCCGGAACAGGAAATGTCTTGGATCCGGAATCTGCAAGAGCGGTTGTTCTTTCCCGTTTGACCAATTTCATGCAGGGAAATTCAGGAATCAGCTATGGAGTTATTGAAAAATTAGTTCAGTTTTTGAATCACGATATCATTCCTGAAATCTATGAACACGGTGGCGTCGGTGCCAGTGGTGACCTGGTTCAATTGGCCCATTTGGCGCTAAACCTGATCGGAGAAGGATATGTATACGTGGATGGTGTTCGCAGAAAAACTTCCGAAGTTTTGGCTGAAAAGAACATCACTCCGTTAAAAGTAAAATTACGAGATGGATTGGGATTGATGAACGGAACTTCCTGTATGTCGGGAATTGGTTCTGTAAACCTGATCTATTCTTACCGTTTATTGGATTGGGCAATCGCAGCTTCGACGATGATCAATGAGATCGTGGAAGCATACGATGACTCGTTCTCTGTAGGGCTGAATGAAGTAAAATTGCATGCGGGACAACAATCTGTTGCAAAAGCCATGCGCGATTTCCTGAAAGACAGCTCCCTGATCAAAAAACGTGAAGAACTCTTCACTGATGATAAAGTTGCTGAAACGACCGAATTCAAGAAAAAGATCCAGGAATATTAGTCGATCCGATGTATTCCGCAAATCCTTGGTCCTGTAAAAGATACCCTTGATTTTGCAAAAACGATCATTGAAAATGAGATCAATTCCACCAATGACAACCCGGTAGTGAGC
>CBFGPJ010000073.1:0-9217 GCA_965650615.1 uncultured Fluviicola sp.
CTTCCGGAAGTGGAACGACTCGCTATCGGAAAATTTGATTCAACTGTTTATTATTTGTATGGAATGAAAGACATTATGTCGGACAGCAGTTTTGTAAGAGCATTCAAATCGGCAAGCAACAAATCATTGAATTCAGCAGAGAACAAGGAAAACAAATCCAAATTAATTCCTGCAATTCCGGATTTAAAAAGTAAGAGCATCGCATTGGTTGAACCGGATATTCAAATCGTGGAATCATCCAAAAAGACGATCCAATTATCTGAATCCATTAAAGAGAACTCAACAGCATTGATTCTTGAGGAAGCAGCAGATAACGGATATAATTTAAGTACGGATAATGCTCCGAGTGATCTCACCATTGAAGGGATAAATGCCTTCACGTATCTTAAATCGGCATTGAGACAAAATGAAGGATACTCTAAAGTCAACTTCTTCCCTGTTGATTATACGGCATTGCAAAACATGTCAAAGAAATACAGCTCGGATGTCATTATGATCCCACTCATTTTTTATATCGATACAAAGAAAAGTGCCCCGATGGAAATTGCAAAACCGGTGATCGCGACCTGGTATGTTCCACCAATGGCCCTGATCTTTCTAACAGGTAAATTATTAGACGCTCAAAAAACAAGTATCACTTTTGTTGGCGTGGATTTGAAAAACGGTCATGCAGACGTATCCAATGAATACCTGATCAGCGGAAAACCTTCCAGAATCCTGTTAGGATCCAAAATTTATGAAATTTTCAAATCAACTAACTAAAAATCACATGTCAAGAATAGTAATCATTTTTATTGCAGTATCTTTCATAAGTACTCTAAATTCGTTTGCTCAGACCGGTAAGGCTTCTGATGCTGCAGCAAAGAAAAAAAATCAAACTACCGGATTCTACGGAAAGCGTTTTACACTTCAATTGGGTGCCAGCGTTAATCACAACACCATTTTGAAACTGGGAAGTTCCAAAGAAAGAGAACTTAAAAACAAGGGATATTACAGCAATTACCGGAATCAGATCAATAAGGACCAATTCAATTACAGCTTCTATGGAAGTTTGGGTTTTGTACTGAAAGAACGCACTGCTTTGTCTTTGGACGTTAACTATTACTTCGGCGATATTTTTATTCAAGGTGCAAACCCTAAAGGCCTATATGATGAATTCGGTTATTATTATGGCACGGTTGGTGGATACGATGCACGTGTAAAATACAATACTATACGCATTATGCCACGAATTGAGATCGGATCACGGGGCTCAAATATGCCAACAGGACTAGTAAACGTACTGGGGCTTGGAGTAGAACTTTCGAAATTAAAATCAGGGAATTACAAGGCAATTACATCTTACGAAACATATAATTATTACTACAGCACGGATTCCGTTTCGATCAGCGACCAGAATTTGAAATTCCAGAATGAGTTTGCGATCAACCTGACAGTGATGTATGGCCTGGAATATCGTTTACCTCTTTCGAAAAACATTGCATGGAATTTTGGCGGGTATGCACATATAAACCTTCCGGTACAGGTATTATTGTCAGATTTCCTGGGTACAATGAATTACAACGGCTCAAGTTACGATGAACAACACAAGCTCCAATTATCCCGATACCGTTTTCAGAATTTATTCAGTTTAAGAACCGGATTGGTAATTATGCTGTAGAAAAAAGATTAATTTTCCAACCTTTTTGTTAAATAAGCATTCAATGAGGAGACAAATGTTACCATTCAAATAAAAATGACATGGGTAACTTTGTAAAATTGTAATTTTAGAAAAAAATAAACTATGAAATTAAATTTACTCTTAGCTACTAGCTTAATTACAGGAGCTGCATTTGGTCAGTTCACCCAATCGAATGAACCGGTAATGGGATCATCCGTTACCATGTACCTTTTGGATTCCAATGCAGTTGATTATTCTGCTGTTACCGGAACAGGAGTTACCTGGGATTATAGTACAACTCCGGGGATCTATGGTGAAACAAAAGTTATTTCCGTAGCTCTTCCGTCAGCAACTACATATGGAAGTGATTATACTTCTTCTACCTGGGCGGTTGATATTGCTGGTTTTATGACTTCTTACTATACATCTACTGCCAGCACACGTACCTCTCAGGGATATGTTTTTGACGGTGGAAATGGTGCAGGTACTGTTCGAGTTGTTTTCAGTGGTGGGTCAAATGACGCTACAATTATGAACTATCCATATGCTATCACGGATAACCTTACGGATGCATTTTCCGGAAACGCAAACACTGACAATTTCGGATCATTAGCAACATCAGGGTCAATCGATACTAAATTTGACGGGCAAGGAACTTTGAAATTAAATGCAGCAACTACTTTATCAAATGTATCTCGCTTTAAATTGCATGATCAGGCAACTGCTGTAATTCCAATTCCGGGATTTGGAAATGTAATAATGGAAAGAACTCAATACGAATATTACACAATGACGAGCCCTTACCTTCCTGTTTTAGTTCACTCAACTTTGGTAATTACATTAGCAGGTACGCCAACTACACAACATATCGTTATGAGCAGCGTAATGCCTGATGAGTTTTTAACAGTTTCTGAAAACGATAAAGCTGCATTCGGTATGTATCCAAACCCGGCTAACGAATCTGTGGTTATTTCAGGTTTAACGGGGAACGAAACGATCTCAATCGTTGACATGGCTGGAAGAACTGTTTTGACAACTCAAAATACAGGTACTTCTCAAACATTGAATGTAGCTGATTTCCAGGCAGGAATTTACAACGTAGTTGTAATTGCCAACGGAATCAAATCAACAAAAAAATTGACTATTAACTAAGAAATAGTCTACCAAATACATAGAAAACCCCGAAGTGATGGAAACATCTGCTTCGGGGTTTTCTTTTTTGCGTTTTATTCCATAAATTAGCTCATCAATAGCTTGAAAGACAAGTACTATTACTACAATTGAGGTATTTGAGGTTTGAAATTTATTTCCGTCCTTTGTATCGGCTACAAAACTACGAATGAAGCAATTATTACTTCTTGTTACACTGTCCTTGTTGATCCATACGGGAACGCATGCACAATGCAGTGCAGATGCAGGTCCCGACTCAACTGTTTGTATCGGTGCCGCTATTCAGTTAGGCGGAACACCGGCAGGAACAGGGCCAGGTACACTTTCTTATTCCTGGTCACCCGCTACCGGACTTTCCTGCACCACTTGTCCCAATCCAATACTAACAGCGACCAGTAATCAAACCTACACACTTACAGTTAGCTCATCTTCAGGCTGTACTGACAATAATTCGGTAAATATTACAGTTGCTCCGCTTCCAACAGCTTCGTTTACTATTACCGGAAATAACAATTGTTCTACTATTCCCGTTCAATTCACCAATACTTCAACCGGAAGCGGTTTAACCTATTCCTGGAACTTTGGTGATCCCGGTTCGGGTGCTCAAAATACCAGTAACCTTATCAATCCGACACATCAGTATAACGCAATCGGCCCCACAACCCAAAACTATACAGTAACGCTGGTGGTTACGAATTCAAACGGGTGTGTGGCCAGTTCCACCCAGACAGTTACCGTGAATGCGCTTCCCGGAGCAGCATTGATTGATCCGGTTGCCGGAATGCGCAACTGCGACGGATCAAACTTCTCAATGACCGTTTTTGATGCTTCGTCTACGACAGGAAATTCAAATTATACGATTCAATGGGGAGACGGTTCCCCCGATTTCAATTCCGCGACTTTTCCCGGTGGAGGTGTTTCCCATACATACACCACGGCCGAAATCTTTTCATTAGTTTACACCGTTACCGGAAGTAATGGCTGTGTTCAATCCACTCCTTACAACGTTGCAAACATTACCAATCCGGCGATCGGAGCTGCAAATCCGGGTGCAACAACCGGTTGTGGTCCAATTACCTTATGTTTCCCCTTAAGCAATTATTCCTCCAATCACAATACAACATTCTATGTAGTCGATTATGGGGACGGCTCCCCGAGAGACACCCTTTCTCATCCGCCACCCGCAACAATATGCCACACATACAGCACTTCTTCCTGCGGACAACCGGGAAATCAATTTGTATTCCGGATGAAAGCGATCAATTTATGTGACAGCAGTGAGGCTTCAATCTCACCAATTCGCGTATATACGGGGCCGGTAGCAAATTTCAATCCTGCTTCCCAAAATAATTGCGTTGGTTCACCCGTATTGTTTTTAAACACTACTCAGGCCGGTTTCAACAGTGCCTGCAGTTCCAGCACCTTATTTCAATGGAATTTCGGGGACGGGCAAACCTTAACAACAGCTACGGCAACCAATCCGACTCATGTTTATACTGCGCCAGGAACTTATACCGTGACACTTACAGCTACGAATAGCTGTAGTTCGAATGTCATTACACGTACTGTTTGCATTGAAAATCCGCCCATGCCATCATTTACGGCTACACCAACTTCAGCCTGTATTCCGTTTACGACACAGGTAACGGATGCTTCGATAGTAACAAATACCTGTAATGTGACACGTGTTTGGACGGTACTTTTCAACGGAAGTCCTTGTTTGCCTTCTTCAGGAGCATTTTCATTCGTTGGAGGGACAAACGCTTCATCGGTCAATCCCCAGATCCAATTTACGCAGCCGGGAAATTATACGATTCGTTTGACGTTAACGAACACCTGCGGTTCGTTCATTTCAACCCAGGCCATTGTTGCACAGGCACCACCCCAGGTATCGATCAATGCAGTTCCGAGTGTGTGTGCAGGTTTAAGCGTCAATCCAACAGCAGTTGTCAATGATTGTCTTGAACCTTCTGATACGTATAACTGGTCCTTTACCGGCGGTTCGCCAGCTAATGCAAACACACTTATTCCCGGAACAATTTCCTATCCAACAGCAGGAACTTTTCCAATTTCCCTGGCCGTTACCAACGCCTGTGGTACAACAACTGCAAACACTTCCGTTGTCATCAAACCAATTCCTCCGGCTCTGAACCCTCAGGTAAACACTCCTCTTTGTGCAGGCGGAACGGCGAATTTCACATCCGATGCTTCTGCTTCAACGACCTATTCCTGGTCCGGCCCGAATTCATTTACCAGCAATCAGCAAAACTTCAGCTTAACAAACGTAACATTGGCCCAGGGAGGAACATATACGGTATTCGGAACCATGAACGGTTGCGCAGGACCAAGTGCTTCCGTGACATTGACTGTAAACCCGATTCCTGTTATCACAGTCACTCCTCCGGCTGCAACGATCTGCAACGGACAATCTGTTTCCTTAACAGCTTCGGGCGCGACCAGTTACACCTGGAGCCCTGCAACCGGATTATCCGCAACAAATGTGGCTACTGTTACTGCAAATCCAACAACTACTCAAACGTATACCATTGTCGGATCTGACGGAAACTGTTCAGGCTCTGCAACAGCAACAATTACAGTGAATCCGCTGCCGGTTGTCAATGCAGGACCAAATGCGACACTTTGTGATCAGCCGATCCCGTTTACTTTAACTCCTACACCAGGAGGCGGAACCTGGACCGGGACCAATGTTACCCCAGGTGGAGTTTTCACGCCAAACGGAACAGGGACATTCCCATTGGTTTACTCTTTTACAAATGGAAATGGCTGTACAAATACAGATACTGTTCTGGTGACCGTTGTTGCTCCGACACCTGCTTCTGCCGGGCCGGACTCTTCACGCTGTTTTGGTTCAGGAGCGATTACCTTAACAGGAACTCCATCAGGAGGAACCTGGAGCGGAACCAGTATTACGGCTGCCGGAGTATTTACTCCGAATGTGGTTGGAACACATGCTTTGGTTTACACGTTCGGGACAGGGACCTGTTTATCGCGTGATACCATGCTGATGACTGTAAATCCCTTACCGGTTGCAGATGCGGGACCAAACTTTGCCGTGTGCATTGACGCCGGAATTCAAAACCTGAACGGAACTCCTGTCGGCGGGACCTGGAGCGGAACCGGAATTACAAATCCGGCTGGCGAATTTACTCCTGCTGTTGCAGGGACAGGAAATAAGACATTGACTTATTCATTCACTGATGCATTGGGTTGTATTGCAACGGATAACCTGGTTATAACTGTAAACCCGCTCCCGGTTGTAAATGCCGGCCCTGATACCACGGCCTGTGATCAGCCAAATCCGTTCCAATTAAGTTATTCCCCTCCCGGTGGTACCTGGACAGGAACAAACGTTACTCCGGGCGGTCAGTTCACACCGAATGGGACCGGTACTTTTACATTAACCTATACCTTCACTAATGCCAACGGTTGTACAAATTCCGACTCGCGTATCGTGACAATTATCAGTCCCACTCAACCGGATGCGGGTCCGGACTTTGCTGTCTGCATTGACGCTCCGAATGTGACACTTTCTCCCACTCCTGCCGGAGGTTCCTGGACCGGTTCCTTCACTACATCGGCAGGAATTTTTAACCCCACTACTGCAGGAAGTTTCAACCTGGTTTATACTTTAGGTTCAGGAGCATGCCTTTTACGTGATACGCTTGTAGCTTTAGTGAACCCTTTACCGGTTGTAAATGCCGGAAACGACTTCAGTATCTGTATTGATGCAGGAATCCAAAATTTGACCGGAACTCCAGCTGGCGGAACCTGGACCGGGACCGGAATCACCAATCCGACAGGAGAATTCACCCCTTCCATGGTGGGGAGCGGGAATAAAACACTCACCTATTCATTTACCGATGGAAACGGTTGTACCAACACAGATAATCTGGTTATCACGGTCAATCCCTTACCGCTTGTAAATGCCGGAAATGATACGACTTTGTGTAATCAGCCTTTCCCAGTTCAATTTACGGCAACTCCAGCCGGAGGAAGCTGGACCGGAACAGGAATTACTGCTTCAGGTCTCTTTACTCCGTCTTCCGTTGGAACATTCAACCTCACCTATACGTTCACGAGCGGATCCGGTTGCACCAATTCGGATACCCGTGTTGTGACCGTTGTCAATCCGACTCAGGCAAATGCAGGTCCTCACCTGGAAGCATGTATCGATGCTCCCAATGTACAATTGAACGGAACACCGGTTTCCGGTACCTGGACGGGAAGTTTTGTGAGTACTGGCGGTTTGTTCAATCCAACCGTTGCCGGGACCTTCCCGCTTGTTATTTCCAACGGTGCAGGAAATTGTCTTACACGTGATACCATGCTTTTCACCGTTCATCCTTTACCGGTAGTGAGCGTTGGAACCGATGAAGAATTCTGTCCGAGTGATAATCCGGTTAATTTCTCCGGAAACCCGGCAAATGGTGTTTGGAGTGGAAATGGAATTACAGATGCTATTCTGGGAACATTTGACCCGGGAATAGCACCCGTTGCAACCAATACGATCGTATACACTTATACAAACCCAACTACCGGCTGTGTCAATCGTGATACCTTGCTGGCCATTGTGCACCCGATGCCGGTTGCAAACTTTAACTTCAACCCGATCACCTGTATCGGAACCAGCGAGCTCTTTACGAATACAAGCACTTTGGCGAATCAAAATAACTGGACTTTTGGTGACGGAAACACCGCTTCTACTGTCAGCCCGAACCATGCATATACTTCTCCCGGATTCTTTGATATCGAATTAGTTGTGACCACTTCATTCGGTTGCCTGGATTCCATTACACATCAAATAGAAGTCCGGATTCCACCCGTTGCTGATTTCAGTTTAACTCCGGATTCTGCTTGTGGGCCTATGCTAGTGAATTTCACTGACCTTTCATTAGGACAAAGTTTGACTTATAACTGGGATTATGGAAACGGGCAAACAAGTTCCAACCCGATTCCGGTTTCACAAACGTACCAGGCAAGCAATACAACTGATACCAGTTATACCATTACCCTGAGTTTGACGAATTTCTGCGGTAGCAGTACACATTCGGAAGAAATCACTGTAATGCCTTCACCAACCGCCGTTTTCGGAACATTGACCGATATCGGCTGTACTCCGCTTGATCTTGATATGGTAAACAATAGTTTCGGTTTACCGGACAATTATGAATGGGATTTTGGGGACGGGTCAACTTCCACTACTTCCGCTGCAACACTTCAGCATACGTTCTACACGGGAATAGAAGATACTACGTATACCATTCAATTAATCGTAAGCAATGAATGCGGATCGGATACCATTCAGCACCAAATTACCGTACTTCCACCACAGGTTAATGCGTTTTTCAATATCGATAATCCTTCCGGCTGCGTTCCACATACCATCAACCTGACACAATTTTCGCAGGGTGCCAGCTTCTCTTCCTGGGATTTTGGAGACGGAAATCTTTCCACTGCGTACAATCCAACGCATACTTTTACAACTCCCGGAACTTATGTCGTATCACTCTTTGCTGCGGGTTGCGGATTTGACACGGCGACAACCATTGTAACCGTTCATCCTTTACCACAAATTGATTTTACTTCCCTGGATTCAGTTTGTTTGAATGAAGGATTGGTATTTACGAATTTGAGTACGGGAATTGCATCCATAAACTGGGATTTCGGGGATGGAACAAGTTCTGTTTTAACCAATCCGGTGCATGCTTATTCCACTCCGGGATACTATACTGTAACACTTTCCGGAATCAGCCAAACATATGGTTGTACGACCCAAAAAACGAAAGTCATTAAAGTAAACCAGGGACCGACATCTCAATTTACACTTGGCCCGAATACAGGCTGTATGGATTTGACAGTCCAGATGACCAACAACAGTGCGGGAATTGTGAGTCAGGTGTGGAATTTTGGTGATGGAAATTCTTCCATTCTAAGCAATCCGACGCACACTTTCACCGCAGCGGGTTCTTATGTGGTCCAATTGATCGTTTTAGATAATATCGGTTGCCCGGATACTGCAACCCAGATTGTTACTGTTTATCCTTTACCGGCAGTTGATTTTACCTTCAGTACGGTTGATCCATGTGTTCAACCGACAGTGGTTGATTTTACCAACCAAAGTATGGGTGCCGTTGGTTACAACTGGAATTTCGGGAACGGTTTATCTTCATCATTGACCAATCCAAGTACGACTTATCAGCAGGCGGGTGACTATATTGTAACTTTAGTGGGGACTACAGTTAACGGTTGTATCGACAGTGTTCAAAAGACTGTATCGTCTTATCAAATGCCGGTTGCTTCATTCACCTTACCGACAGATTCCTTATGTGTCGGAGAGGAAATCTTATTGCAAGCCAATACCCAATT
>CBFGPJ010000074.1:0-9201 GCA_965650615.1 uncultured Fluviicola sp.
TTTGTTGCCAGGTTCAACTTTCTGATTCCTTCGTTTGTTCCCAGGTAAAGGAATTTTCCATCAGCAGATTGTTGACCGCAATAGAAATAATTCGGGGATCCCTTCATTTTTAATTTGGTGCTGGTCCTGGTTTTCGGATCATAACAATACAGGCCTTTTTCAGCAGGTGCGAACCATAATTTTCCATCAGCCCAAATAGCAAATTTGATGCGTTCTCCTTTTTGATTCGGAATGTCGGTTTTTATGAATCTACCTGATTTGAATTCATAAATTCCTGTTTCCGAACAGATCAAAGTACCTAACGGACACTCCAAAATGTGGTTTGCCCGGAAATTGGTCTTTACTTTAAAATCTGACGAATACAAAGGACCATAGTACAGTTCGTTCTTTCCGTTCCCCAATAGGAATTCATTGTTCCTGGTACGAAAAACCTGAAGGATCAAGTTGTCTTGGAAGATCGGACTTAGTTTCACTTTTGTGAAAGGTTCAATACTTACTTTGGTGATACCCTGAGAAGTATTTATCCAGTAATCACCCGAACGATCAATGAAAAGATGGTAAATGTGTCCTAATTCTTTATCGTAGTTAGGGGCAATCCGTTTTAACTTATCTGCATTAATTGTAAAGAGTTGTTTATCCGAATTACAAAAAAGGATATGATTGCTCTTTGATGCAACATGATCAATGGGGCTTATGGGAAATTCAAAACCCGTCTCTTCAATTGTTTCCCTGAAAATAGTTCCGTTATTGGAGAAGTAATACGTGTATTTATTTTTTCCCGTTTCATCAAACAATACCAACTTTTTCTGATAATACGATGCAATTCTAAAGTTCACTTTCGGGGAATGCAGCCACTTACTCAAAGGAATAATTTCGGTTGAACTGATGAAATAGGAATCTTTGTCAGTGATCAGGATATTTCCATAAGGCGTTTCCAATAATTGGACACATCTTTTGATATTGGACAGGTAGGGTTTTTTTAGGATCCGTTTACCTTTCAGATCCGTTACAATGATGTAATTATTGGTAATGATGGAAAGGTTGTTTTCACATTTTGCAATGTGCAATGCGGAACCATCTGTAGTAGAATTGATTTTATAAAACGAATGGATTCCAGTGTTGTAGTAGTTTAAAATTCCCGCATAAAGCGTAGAAAAATACATCTCGCCGTTTATCAGTGAAATACCTGTGACGTGGTAAGGCCTGTCGAGACCTTTGGAACTATGGATCGATTCAAATGCAGTTCCGTTATACCGAACAATCCCGTTGCCGTCAGTTCCGATCAGCAGATGGCCTAATTCGTCCTGAGTAGTTGTTAAGGTGGATGTTATTTTTAATCCGTCCTGGTGACTAAATTCTTGAAACGTATATAACTGGGCATTAAGCTTTTGGCTCAATACAAGTAATGAGGTTGCAAAAATAAGTGTGCGTAGTTTCAATAGTTCTAAAATGGGTGATAAAGGTAGTAATTTAGGAGAAATAAAAGTATTTAAGCTTTGATTTTTAATTCTTTAGCTACTATTCTTCCGGTCGATTTTAATTCATCCAGGTTCGGGCCGTAGATCGTTACGTGCCCCATTTTGCGAAAGGGTTTGGTAGTTTCTTTCCCATAAAGATGAACGCTGACTCCTTCCTGGGAAATGATTTTTTCAAGGTTTTCATACTTGGCAGAACCTTCATAACCCGGTTCTCCCAGTAAATTGATCATAACCCCCGGAGTAATTAATTTAGTAGAACCCAGAGGGGCATTTACAATACTTCTCAAATGTTGTTCAAATTGGGAAGTATAACAACATTCAATGGTGTGGTGACCACTGTTATGAGGTCGTGGTGCGATCTCGTTGATCAGAATTTCATTAGTGGCTGTAAGAAAAAGTTCTACCGCCAGGATTCCTACCATTTGGAGGGAATCGATCACTTTCAGTGCAATTTCACGTGCTTTTTTCTCTACATCTTCTGAAATTTCAGCCGGTGAAAATAAGAACTCCACCAGGTTTGCCACCGGGCTGAATTCACATTCTACCGTTGGATAAACAACACTTTCTCCTGCTTCATTCCGGGCAACAATAACAGATAATTCCTTGGTAAACGGGACCAATTGCTCAATAACATAAGGAGTATCGATCAGTTGCTCAAAATCAGCTGCAGATTGCATGATCTGAACACCTTTCCCGTCATAGCCGCCTTTTCGCCATTTTAACACATAAGGAAAAGGAATGTTTTTTGCCAGTAATTCTTCTTTCCCATCCACCAGTGTAAACTCAGCAGTCGGAAGATCATGCTGCAGGTAAAACTTTTTTTGCAATCCTTTATCCTGAACAATAGCCAAAACATTGGGTTGCGGGAAAACTTTCACACCTCTGTTTTCCAATTCGCGCAATGCTTCCACATTGACATGCTCAATTTCAACGGTAACAACATCTTTGTCATTTCCAAAATTCACCACCGTGTCAAAATCCTTTAAAGATCCCTGGGTAAAAGAAGTTGCCAAATGTCTGCAGGGAGCATCCGAATCGGGGTCCAAACAATGAACATGAACATCATAATTAAGCGCTTCCTGTATAAACATGCGGCCCAATTGGCCACCACCAAGCATTCCAACTTTATATGTGTTTCCGTTCCATTGTTTTTTCATACTGCAAAGATAATTCGTTTAGAGATATCTGATTTCAATAGTGATGCCCTTACGTGATCATTTGTACAAGATTCAACAAAAAATAATTCAATTCATGTGATTTCTTTAAGGCCAAGACTGATAATTGGCGCAAAAATCCTACTTTTGCACTTAAAATTAGACGAAGAAGTGCTTCAGCTCAACGATAAAACATTTGAGATTTTTATCCCGAAAGAAAAAATTCAGTCGGAGATTTCTGCTTTGGCTGCGCGCTTGGAGCGGGATTATGCCGGGAAGGAAATTGTATTTATTGCTGTTTTGAACGGAGCATTTATGTTCGCTGCTGATTTAATGAAATATTTCCGGGCTTCTTGCGAAATTACCTTCGTAAAAGTGAGCAGTTACCAGGGAATGCACTCTTCCGGTCGGGTGGATGAGGTGATCGGTTTAACGACATCTATTAAAGATAAACACGTAGTTATCATTGAAGATATCGTAGATACCGGGATTACAATGGAAAAACTATTTACTTTGCTATCGGTGGAAAAACCGGCAAGTTTGGAAATAGCAACCCTGTTGTTCAAACCGGAAGCATTTAAAGGAACACATACCCCAACATATATCGGGTTTTCAATCCCAAATAAATTTGTGGTCGGTTACGGACTGGATTACAATGAATTGGGAAGAAATACCGAACATATTTATCAACTAAAGGGAGAAGAATCCCATTAAAAGAAAAACGTATGTTGAACATCGTACTATTTGGTCCTCCCGGAGCAGGGAAAGGAACACAGTCGGAAAGATTGATTGAAAAGTATGGACTGGTTCACCTTTCAACAGGTGATATGTTCCGTGCGCACATTGAAAATGATACTGAACTTGGTAAACGTGTCAAGCAAATTATGGCTGATGGTTTTTTGGTGCCTGATTCAGTAACCATTGATATGCTTGAAGAAGAAGTTCAGAGACATCCCAACGCAAAAGGGTTTATTTTTGATGGTTTTCCAAGAACTGTTGTTCAGGCAGAAGCACTTGATGCATACTTGAACGAAAAAGGTCAGAAAATTGATAAAGTTCTTCAACTTGATGTTCCTGAAGAGGTTATTAAAGAAAGAATTTCTTTGAGAAGCCAGAATAGTGGACGAGCAGATGATGCTGCTGAAAAGCTTTTGAAGAGAATCAATGAATATTTTACAAAAACAATCCACGTTCTTCCTTATTACAAGGATCAGAACAAAGTGCAGACAATAAATGGTGTGGGTGAGATCGATATGATCAGCGAAGCACTTTATGCTGCAATTGACAATAATTAATACAAAAACCAATTGAGACGTTAACCGCATTCGGACAGAGTGCGGTTTTCAAGTCTAATAGGGTTTACAACCAGTTCAAAAGTTTAAAAATCGAACACGTTGAACTAAAGGTAACGGAATGCTTACGCAGGAGCTACAGCATAGGCGCAGCGGAGTCGAAGTAACCTTTTTAACCCTTTGAACTTTTGAATATTTGAGCAGGAAATGGTACTATTGCCTATTTCTGTTCACTAATAACTGAAAAAATGGCATCAGATAACTTCGTTGATTATGTAAAAATTCACTGTACTTCCGGAAACGGGGGCGGTGGTTCTGCGCATTTTCGACGCGAAAAGTATATTCCGCAGGGAGGACCTGACGGAGGTGATGGAGGACGTGGCGGCCATATTATTCTTCGCGGAAACAAGCAATTGTGGACACTGCTTCATTTGAAGTACCAAAAACATTCGAAAGCAGGCCACGGAGAACACGGTTCTGGTCAATTGCAAAAAGGGGCGCAGGGAGAAGATAAATACATCGAAGTCCCACTGGGGACACTTGCCAAAGATGCTGAAACAGGGGAAACGCTTTTCGAAATAACAGAAGACGGAGAAGAAAAAATCCTGGTTCCCGGAGGTCGTGGAGGTTTAGGGAATGACCATTTCAAATCGTCGACTTATCAAACACCGCGCTTTGCTCAACCGGGAGAACCGGGTCAGGAACGTTGGATGATCCTGGAAATGAAGATCCTGGCAGATGTTGGTTTGGTAGGAAAACCAAATGCCGGCAAAAGCACTTTGCTTTCTGTTTTATCTTCGGCAAAACCTGAAATTGCAGATTATCCGTTTACAACCCTCAGACCAAACCTGGGAATTGTAAAATATAGGGATTACCGTTCGTTTGTAATGGCAGATATTCCCGGAATTATTGAAGGGGCTCATGAAGGGAAAGGTTTGGGCTTGCGCTTCCTGCGTCACATTGAACGGAACTCGTGCTTATTATTCATGGTTCCTGCAGATGCAGACGATATCCACGAAGAATACAAATTGTTATTGAATGAGTTGAAACAGTACAATCCGGAATTGCTGCATAAAGAACGTTTGCTGGCAATTACAAAATCGGATATGCTGGATGAAGAATTGCAGGAAGCAATCAGTAAGGATTTACCCAAAATACCTTATGTCTTTATTTCTTCTGTTGCCCAACAGGGACTGACGGAATTAAAAGATATGATCTGGAAGCATTTAAACCATGTTTGAGTACCTGGAATCGATTGACCGAAGTATTGTTCTAACGATAAATGGTTGGAATACACCGTTCTTAGACCAGTTTTTCTGGTATGTTAGCAAAACGGCAACCTGGATTCCATTTTACCTGCTGCTTCTGTATTTTATCTGGAAAAATTACGGGATCAAAACGACGTTTTTGTTTTTGGGAATGGCTTTATTAATGATTGCCATTGTGGATAGCACCACGACATACCTTTTTAAGGATATGATTATGCGTTACCGCCCTTCTCACAATTTATTGCTGGAAAAGCACCTGCATTATTTTATGGAAGATGGTCATACCTATCTTGGAGGAAAATATGGCTTCTTTTCTTCACATGCCTCCAATAATGCTGCAGTAGCACTCTTTGGCTGGTTCTTTCTTCGCAAGTTTTATCCGAATATAAAATGGGTACTGATCTTTTGTGTAGCACTGATCAGTTTGAGCAGGATCTATCTGACCATGCATTATTTGTCTGATGTACTTTGCGGCATTGTTTGGGGAATTCTGTGGGCTTTTGTATTTTGGAAACTTTACCAGCGCTTTTTTGCAAAAGCAATATCGAAATGAATGTGTTTTATGTTTTTCTGGGTGGGGGTATCGGGTCCTTATTGCGGTTTGGGATAAGTCAATTGGTACTTAAATTCCCGAAATCTGTTTTCCCGGTGGCTACATTGGTATCCAACCTGCTTGCCTCTTTGCTGGTAGGTATATTCCTGGTAATGATGATGAAAATGAAGCCTGCTAATGCAGAATCGTTCCAGGCATTTTGGATCATTGGAATTTGCGGTGGATTCAGCACCTTTTCAACCTTTGCTAAAGAGAACCTGGAGTTGATGGAAAGAGGGCAGTGGGTAATTGCAATTTTGAACGTATTGATCTCGATTGCATTTTGTATCGCGATGGTTTATTTGGGGAGAAAATTGGTTTAAAAACAGGTAAAAAATGTAGTGGCGCGATTAATCGCGCCACTACATTTTTTTATTAAGCAACAGGAACCAGTTTTTTGATCCGCTCCTCTAAATCTGCACGTTTCTCTACAAACTTAGAGAGATCAACTGATTTCATTTTTCGTTTGATCCGCACCTCTTTGAATTGACGTGCATATTCATAACTCAAACGCCATAAAACAGGAATAATGAAGTAATACAAAACACCCAAAGACCAGTGAGGAAGGTACCATTTGGTAACCAAAATGATGATCGGAATGTTATAGATGGAGCCAACGATTTTAGCCATCATCATCTTCACGGATCCCCAGAAAACTCTTCGTTTCATGATCTTTTCAGTCAGCTTTTTTGAAACGATATATGGAATAAAACCATGGATAAATCCTGCAATTGCAAAAGGCCACATCAGGATTAAATAAAGCCAGTTATTTAATGTGCTGACCAATTCCGGGTGTTGTTTGGCAATCACAAAACGGTCCTGGATTTTCATGCGTTTTTCCAGGTTAAAATAAGCATCCAGGTCTTTTTGCAGGGCAAGGATTTCAGTGCTTTCATCTGTTACATGCTCATTAATCCAGGCTGCCAGTTTCTTAGAATATTCCCAGCGTTTTACTAGAGGAATCCGGTCATTGTGGTTGTCATGACTATACCCTTTGCGTGTAATCTGCATGATCCCCTCCAATAAAGAATAACGGGCAGGCTTTGCAACATATATGATACAATCCTGCATGCTTTTTTCTACCAGTTTGGTAACTTCATTGATTACCTTGTTCGGATTCTCCTTATACGCTTCTTTGTAATCGTTCAAACAGATTTTCGGGCCGTTATCCAATACGAATTCCGAACCGATCGTGTTTCTGTCCGTATAGCTCACACCAATTCCGGCAATGTAAATCTTTTTGCTCCAGTTAATCGCATCCAATGCACCGAATGCCATACGTGCAGGGCCTTTCTTCACAGGTTTCAAACCTCTGATCGGCGTGTCATCCGTGAAGCCTTCTCCGAAAATCAGGATATTACGTCCTATTTTCAGTGATTGGTTCACTTTTTTGAAAACATCGGTGTTTTTTCCCTTCATGTCACCGCCATCGTGCTGACGATAGATGGGGGTCATGTGCGCCGACCATAAAATAGGTTTTAACCACCAAACGAATACATCAGATCGGGTCATAAAATGCACAATGGGATAATTTAATGCACCGATCATGATCGGGTCCATGAAAGAGTTCGGATGATTGCTGACATAAATTGTACTGCCGAATAGCTTTTTGTGCTTACGTAATACAATAAAGCGTTTGTAAAAAAGTCTGAATGAAATGTTTAATGAGATCTTAAGCAACAAGTAAAACGGACGCATAATAAGTGAACTTTTTACAAAATTAGTAATCCTGGAAAATTAGCATTTATTCTTCCTGTTTTTATCAAATTCCAACTTTTTTCATTCATCTGAACCATTAAGGTGCCTCTTCCGGTTTTACTTCTTCCGGTGTCGGATTCGCTTTTTCATCCTGTTTAAATTCCTTGTTCATATTTCTTTTGTGACCGAAAATGAATCCCAGGCGAACTTCATGCGATGTGTTTCCGAATTTCTCCGTAACACCATTCCCGAATTCAAACGAATAAGATACATTGAAACGTGCCAGCAGGTTAATTCCAAATCCAACACCAATGGCAGATTGTCTTCTGTAAGAAAGGCTTATCCACCCCATACGCATGTAATGTAAACGCATGGCGATATCATAGCTTATCGGAGCATGTTTCACTGATTTAAACTGAACGATCGGTTCCAATCCGTAGTTTTTGCCCAGGTCAAAACGGTAACTTGCCAACACAAACAAATGTGGCTGGAAACTACTTTCCGTTGTTATGCTGCTCAAACGTGTTTTATTGTTGAAGATCTGGCTTCCACTCAAACTCACCAATAACCGATCGTTGTAAACAATTAGTCCGGCCTGGGCATCCAGGTAATTTTGCGATGCTGAAATTCCGATATAGTTCGCGTATGCCTTATCGTTGGAGTTTCCAAGTATTACTTTGGAGTTGTCTATTCCGAAATTCGACCAGCCAATGCCCAATCCGATCCCCGCATTTAATTTCTGGGATAAGGGAATGTGAACCCCAATATTCGCTTTTACATTGGTACGGGTAAATGGTCCGATAATATCATTGATAAAGGTTAAACCTGCTACTTGTTTGTATGAAACAGTCCGTTGCGGAGTACTGTAAAATGTTTGCCCGATTGACGAAAGTTCACTCAGTAATGCTTTTGATTTACGCTTTTTGAAACGAACCATGCTTTGAATTCCCGCATAGGTAGTCATGGGCCTTCCATCCACTCCCGCATATTGCAAGCGATTTCCAACTACCACTTCAGCTACATTCATTAATCCGCCTGCAGCAGGATTGATTAAGAATGGAGAAGAAGCTGTCTGGTTAAATTGAATGTCCTGTTGTCCGAAAGTTAATCCTGCAACTGAAACAAATGCGCTGATTATTAATTTTTTCATGAGTACCGGGATTAACGAATAATACTGATTGAACCTTTAATTGCTTTGAAATCATCGTTCGGAGAAACAATTTCATAGAAATACGTTCCGAATGGAAGATCATCTCCTTTGAAAGTTCCGTCCCATGGCTCTTCATATCCCGTTGATTGAAATACTTTAGATCCCCAGCGATTAATAATCGTGACTTTACAATCCGGATAAGTTTCATGCAGGTTTGGAATAACAAACAGGTCGTTGTCTCCATCTTTATTTGGTGTAAACACAGTTGGAACATCAAAAGTAGCCTCACCGCAATTCGATAATTGAATGTGCAAAGTGTCTTCAGTTGCACCACAGAAATCGTGCGTATGCCTGTAAATAAGAACGAGCTCTCCCGCCGCACCTGCGGTGAGTTGCGTATTCGGATTGTACTTATTGGTCAACGTTCCGGTACCGGCCAATTCGATCCAATATGTTGCCTGGTCACTTCCCGGTTGATTTCCTTGTATGTTTAGCGGTAATTGAGTTAAACAGACAGAAGTATCCGGTGTGAGGACCTGAGCGACTACCGGCGCATAAATAATACTGCT
>CBFGPJ010000075.1:0-9194 GCA_965650615.1 uncultured Fluviicola sp.
ACTCGGTCATCACACTCCAGTAGCGTGAAGCCCTGTTACAGGAAGTTCATCACCGGGTAAAGAACAACCTGCAAATCATTTCCAGTTTGATGAACCTTCAGGCGTCTTATACCAAAGACGAAAAGTTCCTGGCACTGATCCGTGAATGCAGGAACCGGATCATTTCCATGTCGATGATTCATGAAATGCTTTACCGAACGAAGGATTTGAGCAGAATCCAGGTAATGGATTATATCAAAACACTCACATTGAGTATCAACAGCTCCTTTTCAGGAAGCAATTCGGATGTGGTTTTCGAATACGATATCGATGAGGAAATTTACCTGGAAGCAGAACGCATGATCCCGATCGGGTTGATTATCAACGAAGCGGTAAGTAATAGTTTCAAATACGCATTTCCTGACAAGAAAGGGATTATTTCAATAGTTTTTACCAGTTCCGAAACACATTTCTGCCTGAAAATTTCAGATAACGGGATCGGATTGCCCGCAAAAATCAAAACAGAAGACTTTGAAAGCCTGGGAATCCAGTTGATCAATGCGCTTTCCGATCAGATTTCGGCAGAATTGAAGATCCTTAGAGAAAGCGGATTAGGGTATGAACTCCTTTTTAGAATTGAAAATTGACATTTCGACTACGCTCAATGTCCTCGTTTAATAGGTGGCTGAGCGAAGTCGAAGTCCCGATTAAAGTGACTCCGTCGCGCTGCTGATAATCTTCGCAATATTCGTTGTAAACAACTTCACAGCAATTGCAAGCAAAATGATCCCGAATACCTTTTTCATAATGGCAATTCCTCCGGGACCCAGCAGGTTTTCAATAGCTCTTGTCAGGCGCAACACAATATAGACTATTAAGACATTAATTAAAATGGCCAATACAATATTGATGTTTTGAAATTCAGCTCTCAATGACACCAGGGTGGTCATTGTTCCCGCACCGGCAATGATCGGGAAAGCCAAAGGAACCACACTTGCTGTTTTTCCGGATACGGAATCACGGAATAAGCGCACACCCAGGATCATTTCCAGGCTCATGGCAAACAGGATCAGTGACCCGGCAACGGCAAAAGATCCGACATCTACTCCGAATAGTTTCAGGATAGATTCTCCCAGGATCAGGAAACCGATCATAATTCCGAGTGAAACGAAACTCGTCCTGGCCGGATGAATATCACCGCTTTGCTCTTTGATCTTAATAATTAAAGGAACAGATCCGATTACATCGATCACCGCAAACAATACCATGGAAGCTTTAAAAAGCTCTGCCCAGTTAAAAGCCAGGAAATACTTCATCATATCTTAGTGATTTAAAACCGTTTGTTCTACAATGATAGGAAAATGTTTATGTTCCAGTTGCTGAATTTTCTCCGCAAGTGATTCAAAAGTATCTTCGGATGACAATTCCGTTTCGAATTGGGCCAGGATCTCGCCCTGATCAAACTCTTCATTTACCAAGTGAATCGAAATTCCGCTTTTCAGTTCCTTTGCACCGAGTACGGCCTCGTGAACAAATTTGCCATACATTCCTTTTCCTCCGTATTTCGGAAGCAATGAAGGATGAATATTGATAATGCGGTTTTGATAACCATGAATAATGTTAATCGGGATTTTACGCAAAAACCCGGCTAAAACGATCCAATCGATAGCGCGGTAATCCAATTCCTGTAAAACAGTGAGCCCGCTTTCAAATTCCTCGTTGCTGAAAACAAGGACTTCAATACCTAAAGCTATTGCTTTTTCCACGACGGGGGCATCTGCTCTGTTACAAACTAAAGTTTTCACTTCAATTTGGGGGTGATTCTGAAAAAAATGAATCAAATTCACGGCATTTGAACCATTACCCGAGGCGAATAGCGCTATTGATTTCTTATTCATGGCACAAAGTTACATAATCCAAATGACACAGCACAAGCGGATTTCAAGCTAAAAACGAGATTTCGCGAAGACTTAAAATGTAATTAAGTCACTTTATATTTTGTTTTTATCGCATTTCCTATTTTCTTTGCAAGCTGAAAAACCTTATAAAAGAATTGAGATGTCTGATATCAAATCAAGAGTAATATCTATTATCGTAGATAAGTTAGGAGTTGAAGAAAGCGAAGTAACAAACGAAGCAAGCTTCACAAATGATCTAGGTGCAGATTCACTAGACACAGTAGAATTGATCATGGAATTCGAAAAAGAATTCAATATCGCTATTCCGGATGATCAGGCTGAAAACATTCAAACAGTTGGCGACGCGGTTTCTTACATTGAACAAAACGCTAACTAAAAAAACGTTTTCACAGGCATTTATTTAATCTGATTTTATGGAGTTAAAACGAGTTGTTGTAACCGGCTTGGGAGCTATTACGCCCATTGGAAATACTGTTTCAGAGTACTGGGAAGGATTAATCAATGGAAAAAGCGGGGCCGCACCGATTAAACAATACGATGCTTCAAAATTCAAGACCCAATTTGCCTGCGAAATCAAAAATTTCAATGTCGAAGATCACATCGACAGAAAAGAAGCACGGAAATTAGATCAATTTTCACAATACGCCATGGTTTCTGCTAAAGAAGCCATGGCTGATTCTGGATTGATGGAATCGAACCCGAATGTAGACCGTATCGGTGTCATTTGGGGGTCGGGAATCGGTGGTTTAAAAACGTTCCAGGATGAAGCACAAAACTTCTTCTCCGGTGACGGTACCCCAAGATTCAATCCGTTCTTTATCCCTAAAATGATCGCGGACATTGCCGCAGGTCATATTTCCATTGAATACGGTTTAAGAGGGCCAAACTACGTAACAGTTTCCGCTTGTGCTTCATCTACCAACGCAATCATTGATGCATTCAATTTGATCCGTTTGGGTAAAGCAGATGCTATTGTTACCGGTGGGTCCGAAGCTGCTGTAAATGAAATGGGAATGGGAGGATTCAATGCGTTGAAAGCCCTTTCAACACGAAATGATTCTCCGGAAACTGCTTCCCGTCCGTTTGACTTAGACCGGGATGGTTTTGTCTTAGGTGAAGGAGGTGGTGCATTGATCCTGGAAGAATATGAGCATGCAAAGAAGCGCGGAGCTAAAATTTATGCTGAAATTCTTGGAGGTGGTATGTCGGGTGATGCGTATCACATGACTGCTCCGCATCCGGAGGGGATTGGTGCGAGAAATACCATGATTGCTGCATTGGAAGATGCACAGCTGGACCCAACAGCAATTGATTACGTAAACGTTCACGGTACATCTACTCCGCTTGGAGACATTGCCGAAACAAAAGCAATTTTGCAGGTATTCGGAGAACATGCGTACAACTTGAACATCAGTTCTACCAAATCAATGACAGGTCACTTATTGGGAGCAGCAGGAGCTATCGAAGCAATTGCCTGTATCCTGGCTGTTAAAAATGACATCGTTCCACCAACGATCAATCATTTCACGGATGATCCTGAAATTGACAACAAATTGAATTTCACATTTAATAAAGCTCAGCACCGTACCGTGGATGTTGCCTTATCAAACACCTTCGGTTTCGGTGGTCACAATACTTCTGTGATCGTGCGAAAGTATAAAGGGTAAAAGTTAGGTGCGGCTACGACTACCATTCTTAAAGCAAAACCGGTCTTCTGAAGACGTTGCATTCATTCGATTTTTCGTGAATCGTTTTGGATACAGGCCAAAGAATATCAACTTGTTTTACCAGGCAGTTACGCATCGTTCCATAGCTTATCACGGCCAGAAAGACTTTTCCAACGAGCGTTTGGAATTCCTTGGAGATGCCATTTTGGATTCCATCATTGCAGAATTCCTGTTCCAGCGTTTCCCGGACGAAGACGAAGGTTATTTAACCAAAGTGAAATCCAAGGTTGTTTCCCGTAAAACCCTTTCCGAAATCGGTGAAGAACTCGAATTGCGTTCTATTTTGCGTTATAACAAAGGAAGATCAATCAACTTGTCTTCCCTGGAAGGAAATGCCTTTGAGGCGATCATCGGGGCAATCTATCTTGATAGTTCCTACGAAGTGACCAAGAAGATCATCTACAACCACATTTTTCGCAAATACGTGGACCTGAACAAGATCCTGGAAGAAGAGATCGATTTCAAGTCCAAACTCTTTATCTGGAGTCAGAAACGCCGGCTTGCTTTGGAGTTCAATGTATTGCGGGAAGAAAACAATCACGGTACCTGGTTCTACGAAGTGATGGTACAGGTAAACGGAACCAACTACGGTAAAGGAACCGGAAACTCTAAGAAACTGGCCGAGCAGGCTGCCGCGAAAGAAACGCTCCTTTTGATGGGGGAGATTTAGGGGTAATGATTTCGTAATCAGTTCATTTCTTCGGAAAACCACATTGCCGGTTATTCTCATTTTCAGTATTTATACGGTTGATTTTTATAAAATCGACTCTTATGTTTGCATAATAAAGTTAAATACTTACTATGAAGACACCACTGTTCACACTACTATTTACAGGAGTAATTACCTGCTCTTTTTCTCAATCAAACACACTGCCATCATCCGGAAATGTTGGAATCGGGACAACCTCGCCCTCAGAACGGCTCACGGTAAATGGCTCAGCGCGCATTGATTCTACTTTGACCGTAAGAGATTCCATGGTTGTGGACCACGGAGCTCATATCGGAAGTGATCTCCAGGTAGATGGTAACACCACGCTCGAAGGAAGTTTAACATTGAATGCACTTCGCGACTCTACACTCGAAGAGGATGCGGTTCTGTTGATCGACGAGAACGGAAAAGTCAAGAGCGCCGGCAGCTCGTTAAAAAGTTTGGTTTATTCGGATTCCGAATTCAAACCCTGTAAAGATGAAAACGGAGGAAATACGATTCCAGCTTCTCCAATCTGGCTGAACGGACCAGGAAAATTGTATACCAGTCATCATTGCGTTCCGGATGTCAAAGTGGGAATCGGCCAAAATGATCCGGACTCCAAACTGCATATCACAACTGCTTTAGATAGAAACACCCATCCTTTGATCATAGACAAACGCATCCAGGGAAGTGCAGTACCCTATAAATTAATGGAACTAGACAACAACGGACTGCTCTATGCCCGAGAAATAAAAGTCAACCTGGATGCCTGGCCGGATTATGTATTTGATCCGAACTACCATTTAATGCCTTTGAGCGAATTGCAGCAATTCATTTCAGAAAACAATCATTTGCCCAATGTTCCCAATGCCTGTGAAATGGAAGAAGCAGGGATCAATGTGGCAGAAAGCCATGTGATGTTGATGGAAAAAGTAGAAGAACTCACATTGTATATGCTTCAATTGAAGGAGCAATTGGAAACCCAGAAACAATTATTGCAGCAACAACACGAATTAATCCTTCAATTGCAGGAACAAGTAAAACCGTAAATCATGAGAAGATTCATAACAGGAATGTTCCTGCTCATGAGTTTACATGGGTTGGGACAAACGGATACACTGGTATTCAAAAATCCGCGGGAAATGATGCAGTATGCATATTCAAATACCAATTTCAGCAATTTTTCCCATTCGTATTTCCGGAACGCGACCATGGAATTGGAAGATTCGGTGTTTAGCCACCTGACCTACAAAGACCAGCCCATTCAATGCACCGGAAAGGGGATCATCGGTTTGTTTACCTTAATGAACTGGTGGGATATGTCGCAGCAATTTCACCGCGATTCTGTGCTTTTCCCGGTATACGATCATTTCTATTCCCTGGACGAGAATAGTCAGCTGCGCATTCCGTTCTATGTGGTTGATCTAAACGTCAACTCGTTAATCCCTGAAACAGCAAATGCATTCAGAACGAGTACCGGATCAGATCCCTACCGTACAATTTTACAGAGTGACCTGGTTGAAGACGAAGTTTTATACGCTGCCATGTTCCTGGATTCATTTGCATACAATAACGTGATCCTTGAATTGAATGATGAAACCTTCTTTACCAATACCGGAAGAAGCATTGACTTTGTGGAAGTAGCAAAAGGAGAGCAAACCAAACTTCTGTACTACAATTCAAGTGTCGATTTAAGTGATTGGCTCGAAGGCAAGCAAAACCTTACTTTTATCATTCATTTTTCAGATGAAAAAGAGGTCCGGGTACAGCAGGAAGTGGAAATGAATCAAAGGAATACTCCGAAATCTTCCATCAGTCATCACTTCGCACCTTATGAAACTATTTATCCGCCAAACTACACTTCATCGTCCATTTATACTCCCGATTTAAAATATGCTACTTATTACGCCTGTTCCGACAACAAACTGCGCAAACCTTTTATTATGGTTGCAGGTTGGGGACCACATACAGATAAAGGAGTAATAAATAACACCAAAAACTGGCCGGCGTCTTTGGGACAATTAGCTAATCAATTCAACCAGGCAGGGTTAATCGAAAACCTGCACGAAGAAGGGTTTGATGTCATCCTATGCCAATTTTTCCCGCCCAATGCTTATGTAGAAAAGAATGCTGATTTATTGGAGCAGTTGATCAATTTGGTAAACAACAGGAAAATGCAAAACGATTCTTACCAGGAAAATATCATTATGGGATTCAGTGCAGGATCTTTGGCAACTCGACTTGCTTTGCAGAAAATGGAATACAAACATTTGAACACGAATGGTCCGCATCCGCACACGAAGTTATACATTTCAAACGATGGGGAACACGGTGGGGCAAATATTCCACTGGGGATGCAGCATGCGGTGGAATATCTTTGGGTTTATGACTACAATCAAATGTTTTTCTCTGAAGTACCTTTTGTTGCTCCGGCAGCTGAGAACGTTTACAAAACCTATGCTTTGCATTATATTTTGAATGCACCCTTATCCAAACAATTGTTGCATTATTTTCACACTGAAACCGGATCTGTATCAAGTCCTGGTCAGGGGCAAAGTGATCTACGTACTTCGTATATGGCAAAACATACAACTTATAACCATGCCAGAAATGGTCACCGCTTGGGTTATCCTTCTTTTCAGCGCATGATTTCACTTTCAAATGGTACATCTACGCCAAAATATGATTTCTCCAGTTTCACTGTTGATCACTTTCCATATCCTGAAGAAGCCGGAGCCATTTTTTTCAAACAAAATTCCGCTCCGATGCCTTTTTTAGATCGCAGATACGAAGCTTCTTTTCTAACACATGGCACACACCGGGTTTTTTATTGCGAACACAAACCCTGGTTCAAATCCTGGAAATCGAAATACGAGGCGGTGACACAAGACCCATTGGTACTGGATAATGCCCCGGGAGGAATTATTTTTATTGAGCAAAATCCAATTATTGAAATCAATAATCAATTCAGTGCGCAATTGCCATTGAATCCCGATATAAAGAAAGAACTTCTTTATTCTTTTACACCCACAGTTTTGACTCATGATGTAAAAGATTTGAATGCCTATCTAAATAATGGGTATCCGGATTATAATTTCAAAATTAGGAAGTTAATGTATGATAATGAATATGATGCGGCGTCACTTGATCCAATAAATGCATCCAATTATTTTGGTTACCCTCATTTGGGTTATCCCGGGAATCATTATGATTATACGGTATTTGATGCTTTGTTTTGCTGGGATGAGAACACCGAACATTTGACAGGTAACCGGAAGGACCCGAATTCCTATATCGGGATGGACTCACCGATCAAACCGATCGTTAAAAATTTTTTGGTAGAAGAGGCAGAACCCGATTTTATTTTCCTCCAGAATATGCGGATCGGTTTCTTTGCCCGCCCGAATTACATCTACCGGGTAGATTACGAGGCCGGGAATACGATCCTGTTAGGAGATCATGTTACCCAAAAAACGGATTTTGTTGATTTGGTCATTGAACCAAATGCGGTTGTAGATGCCCAGGCGGTTACCGAAATCCATTTTACACCCGGGGTCCACATCAAGCATGGAGCGGATATGCATGCTTACATCGGAGATATTGCCTGTGAAAAATCACTTGCTAGTTCCAACACAAATCCCGGATCACAAAGTAACCCCTCGGAATATTCCGAATTCCTGTATGTTAGAGATAAGAAAGCTGAGGAGGTTTCGATCTTTCCCAATCCATCCAAACAGAGCTTTTCCGTTCGTTGGAATGGGAGTTCATCTCATGAGGTCATTGAAATCCATATTTTGGAACTTTCAGGCAAAGAAATAGTTAAAAAGCGCGTATCTTTAGAAGAACCAATAGTTCACGAACTAAAACCGGGCTTTTATTTGGTCAAATTAATTAAAGACGGAGTATGTACAACAAGAAATATATTAATAGAATACTGATCGTCTTCTGTCTTCTTCTTTCTGTCTTCTCCTGCAAAAAACTGGATAAGAAGAACCCCATTGAATTTACTATAAAAGCTCATGTTCCTTACAGTGGAGAACCCATATTGGGGGTGAAATATACCATTGTAGAATATCGTGCAAAAAAAGGAGGAAAACTGGGTGAAATAGAATACACGGATTTTAAATTGGAAGGTTATACGAACATAAATGGTTTAGCAGTGATTTCCTTTTTTCCAAAGAAAAATCTGGATTACATGTATAGAGTCTATTTTGATTATTCCAATATTCAATTCTCAGGATCATCTGAAGATTATTCATTAATCAATGCACCCGCATATGATCTCATTGATCGGAATAATCCAAGAGATTATGAAATCAGGACTCTTCCGCATTGTGGGGCTCATTTTAAAGTTGAAAACAGCAATTGTTTTGATGGAAATGATAAAGTACGTTTTAGAGGATTTAATTTGGATGAAAGTCCAAATAGTCAACTTCAAAATATTCCTTATAGTGATTACGTTATTGGTTGTGGTCTGCTAATTGAACATGTTAATAACTCAACGCTTTCTGGACGTAGAATCTACCAAATCGAAGTGACCCGTAATGGCCAAGTGACAACGGATATAGACACTTTCTTCCTGCAACCCGGTGTAATGAACGAGGTTTTCCTGGAGTATTAAATCAAGTACGGAAAATCGCAACACGAAATTGAGAAAACATGCTCATTTTTGTGAAAAAAATGGATTCTTATGAGACTACTATTCTTATTTTTTCACTGCTTGCTTTTGATTGTTTTCTCCTCCTGCAAAAAGCTGGACAAGAAGAATCCTATTCAGTTTACGATTAAGGCACACATTCCATATACCGGTGAACCCATTTCGGGAGTGAAATATACCATTCGGGAGTACAAACCCAAAAAAGGACCATCTTCCTTCGG
>CBFGPJ010000076.1:0-9190 GCA_965650615.1 uncultured Fluviicola sp.
CAAGGGGTAAAAATCAACGATAAGCATTTCGAAGTAATCGTTCGTCAGATGATGTTGAAAGTGGAGATCGTAGATGCAGGAGATACACGATTCCTTGAAGGACAATCTGTTCACAAAGCAGACTTCATGGAAGAGAATGACTCTATCTACGGAATGAAAGTAGTAGTTGACGCTGGTGATTCTACCACATTGAAGGCAGGTCAGATCGTTTCTGCACGTAAATTACGTGATGAGAACTCTCAATTGAAGCGTGCTGACAAGCAGTTGGTTGAATCCCGTGATGCAGTTCCTGCGACTTCAACTCCATTGTTACAGGGTATTACACGTGCTTCATTGCAGACACAATCGTTTATCTCAGCTGCTTCCTTCCAGGAAACAACGAAGGTATTGAACGAGGCTGCAATCTCCGGAAAAGAAGACCACTTATTAGGTTTGAAAGAAAACGTAATCGTTGGTCACTTGATCCCGGCTGGTACTGGTGTACGCCGCTTCCAAAAAGTACTTGTTGCAAACAAGGAAGAAATGGATGCAATCTCTTAAGATTTAATTATCTAAACATAGAAATCCCCGAATTATTTAATAATTCGGGGATTTTTTTTCCAACCATTGATGCATTTGTACATTAATTAATCAATAACAACTAAATCGATTTTTATGAAAAACATGTTACTTTTTTCGTTCAGTGTTCTTTCTTTTCTGGCACTGAATGCCCAAACCATCAGCTATCAGCCGCTGCATGGAAATTACACACAATATGTTTATCATCTTCAACATTGGAATGGAAGTGAGAACGTAGAAAGCTTTTCCAAAACGGTCTGGTCAGGAGATACTACAATTGGCGGTGAAAATTATGTGCGTATTTTCCAAAGTGGAAATTACATTGGTGGTATCCGTGAAGATGTTCCGAACCAACAACGTTTTTTTGTTGATCTGAACAATGTGGAAAAAGACATCACAATCAGTCATTTTTTGACTGCGGGAACTGTTCTGACGGATAGTTCAAAGTATATGAATGCTTTCCGGACTTATTTCGGTTATTTTGATGATCATTACGATACACTTTATGTAGACCAGGTTGACAGTGTTTTGGAAGCCAATGGAACATACAGTGCAACATACCATCTGAGAAGACTTCCTGAACCGAATACTTTTGTTTTTAATACTTACAGAGGTTTATTAAGTTATCAGAAACTGGAGTTTTCTATGTCCCAGGTTTGCTACCGGGAAGATGGTGCACAAACAGAACCTGGTGAGGAAACTCCCTGGACATGGATGTGTGATTTAGGTATGGATGAGGCAAATTTGCTTCAAATTGAATTGTTCCCAAACCCTTCAACTGAATTTATCAGACTTTCAGGTAATTTGTCCGGTATAAACAAAATCACGATTTATGACGTAAGCGGAGTTCCGGTAAAACAACTTTCCGAATATGAGATCGATGAGGAGATTTCGGTAAAAGAATTGAAACCCGGGATTTATTTTCTTTCAGCGAATGAAAACAAAAAAATACTGAGATTCCAGAAGATGTAATTTTAGAAAAATGAAAATCCCCCTAACGATATCGTTAGGGGGATTTTTTATTGTTGTAAATGAAGCTTTATTCGGCAGATTTTCCTTTACAAATCGTATAATACATTCCGATGGTGAAACGGTTACCAAGTGTACTGGCGTTGAACCCGAAATCATTCATTACAACATCAGGAACACCGTTTGCTGAAGTTCGGTTATTGGTATATCCCAGAACTCCTACGGAACCGAAAATCCCGATGCGCGGAGTAACATAATAAGCAAAACCTGCAGAGAAACTGGCATTTATAGTACCGATATTACTGGCGCTGTTTCCCGATGATCTTGATTCTCCGTAAAGATACCCTGCGCTGATCCCTAAAAATGGTTTGAATGCCCCATCTCCGAATAAATAACGGCTATAGACTGTTCCTCCGAATTGGAGATTTTTTAAAGAACCTGTGGTCATAAAATCGGTGTGAGATCCACTGGAAGTAATTCCTAAACCAAGCTGGATGTGATCGGTCAGGAAAGTACCTATTTCCGGAGATGCTGACCAGGAACTTCTTTTAACAGTTGTGATTCCCTGTGTGGTTGTTCCCATTGAGAAGCCGGCACTTCCTCCAAGATACCAGGAACCTTTTTGACCATAGGCGGTTGCTCCGAAAAACAGAACGGAAGCTAAGATGATTTTTTTCATGATATAATTTTATTTTCCGCCTTAAGCAAATGCTGTGCCGTTTTCCGGGGAGAATGGCGGTTTTTAGCATAAAAAAAGAGCCCAACCGGTGGACTCTTTCAAAATCAGCTGTTTAGATTTATTGAGTAATAATCGGTTTTAAACCTCTTAATCCCATATCTGTCGGATAATCTCCTGCTCCCGGTTCGTATTTCCCGTCCTGGTTTGCATCATACCATTCAAAACTCTTATTTGTTGAAAGTGACATAGTACAAATGATGTCTTGTGTTTCATTTCCTGTAACGGTAAATGGAGCATCAAAGTTTCCTGTTACAACACATGAGCCCGCAGGAATCGGTGATGTTGCAAACAAAGGGTTCGGAACTGTTGTTGCACTTGCTTGACCTTCTACAACCACTCCCAGGTTTTCAAATGCCCAATATCCCTGTAATTTATTTGCGTTGATAGTTAGCGTTTGATTCCAAACTTTGTAGTTCGTAATATAAGTCTTGAATCCAACGAATGAAGCCAGACGGCCATTGTAATCAACACCGTTATAGCGGTAGTTGAGGGAATAATTTTGATACGTCAAAGACATGCGTACCCAATTGTATGTATCCGGAGAAATGCTTTTCAATGGAATTTTTAGAAACACTTCATTGTCTCCTTTGATGATTGCTTTACTGAAATCTACTGCGTTGGAACCACCAACTGTGGTTTCTGCTCCATGATATAGTATTTCACCACCACCTAATGCAGTATACATACTTTGAGCGAATTCAATGTAGTGAGCACTCATTCCATAAAATACCGGTGATTGCGCCGAATGATCGGATGGAATAGTAGCAGGATTCCCGAAATTATCCAAACGGGGTGCCAGGGAATCAAAATGCAATTTGACAATTAAATAAGGGCCTGTTTCTTCCGGATAAGTACAACTTCCATCATCGGAATTTGCATTGGAATTGTAGTTAGTAGCATTGGAATCCGTACATCCCTTTTTCTTACATCCTACTGAAATTGCAGCAAGCAGGACAAATAGAAACGTTAGTTTTTTCATGTTTAGTTGTTTTCGAAGACCAAAAATAGAGAAATAAAAGGACTTGTTTCCTGCGATAACGAATTCAATACAACAACGTTACTTTTTGTTAATCATATATACAGCCGCTATTCCAAGTAAACCGCCCAGGATCGTGTGAATCTCCAGTTTTTCGCCAAGAATTAAAAAGGAGAAGATGGCTGCACTGAATGGCACGATAAAGATAAAGCTACTGGCTTTTTCCGCCCCGATTTTAGAAGTGGCAAAGAAATATGTCGTAGTTGCCAATGTGACTGTGATAACACTTGAAAACAGAACATTGCCCCAGAAACGTATATCTGTAGTTTGGATTAGTTTCCCGATTTCTGAGAAGTCACAGAATGGAATGAGACAAATCAGGGTTACAACATACATCCACCAGGTAAATGCAAATGGTGAACCGTATTTCGCAGATTTCGATGTAAATTTGCTCATAACGGCCCAAATCAATGCACTCAGTAAAAAGTACAAGTTTCCGGGCTCGGCAAAAATGTCTTTATTCCCCCAGACTTTTAAAAGGCTCAGTCCTGCAATCACACCAAACAGCAATCCGATAAATTCGTTTTTACCCGGTTTTTTCCAATCGATGAGCATTCCAATACCATAAGCCATTACCGGATTCAAAGTAGTAACCAGGATTCCGCCTGCACCCGGACTACCATTTTTTAGCCCCGCAAGGAAGGTGTAATTGTAAGTAGCCATCAGGACTCCCGCACAAATTAAAAAAGGAATGCCGTTCCTGGAAATGATCAATTTGGTTTTTAAAGGAATAAGTAAAAGCAATAAACTAACGATCACAAAAGCATATCGGAAAACACCTAAGGCTACAGGAGATCCAAAAACTGTCAAAACTTTGTTTGCAGGCCAGCTGACTCCCCAAATAATCATGCTGCAAATCATGGCAATGGTTAATATGGATTGGGAAGTCTGTTTTTCGTTCATGGCGCAAAAATACTTGAATTCTTGCAGACCGATTAATCAATTGGGAACAAAAATGTAAATGTGGTCCCCTCGCTGGTCGAATGAAACTTCATCTCACCATGGAGCTGATTATTCAAAGCTTCTACGATTTCGAGACCAAGTGAAGAATGATTTCTGAAATCATCACTTTCAAACCCTTTTCCATTATCTGAAATGTGCAACTCCAGTTTTCCGTCAATCACCTTCGTTTTTAGAACTAATAAGGGTGACTCAGTACCCGAATAAGCATGTTTCAATGCATTATTAATGATTTCGGATGCGATCAGTCCGAGCGGAACTGCCTGATCAATCGATAATTCCTGTTCTGCAAAATCTGTTTGTGTCTCGGGTTTTGAAAGCTTATCAGATAAAGCTTCAAGCTGTAATGTTAAGATGTTTTGAAGGTATTCTGCTGTACTTACTTTAGCCAGGTCAGCATCCCGTTGATACAAACTTTGGTGCATCAGGGCAATCGTTTGAATACGCGTTTTACTGTTTCTCAATGCTTCAATGGCCACTTCATCCGTCAGCTGTGATTCCTGAAGGTTTAATAAACTGGAGACGATCTGAAGGCTGTTCTTTACCCGGTGGTGAACTTCTTTAAGTAAGGTTTCTTTCTCGTAAAGTGCTTTATCGATCGTTTTGTTTTGTTCCAGGATTTCAGAATTTGATTTTTTCAGCGCTTTATTTAATTTCCTGGATTTCCGGAAGTAGAAAATTCCTAAAATGATGAGTGAAGTAGTAACGAATAGAGCAAGTAAAGCCAGGGTGGTCTTACGTTTGGTCCGTTGAAGCCTGAACTTTTGTTTGAGTATGATTTCCCGGTTGATCCGCAATTGATAGTCTGTTTCCAGGCGCATAATCTGAGCCTGGTTCGCATTCATTTGTAAACTATCCTGGTAGATATGCATCAATTCATTATACTGAAGAGCACTTTTGTAATCCTTGAGCAGGATGTATGTTTCAGTTAACGCGGAATAAGCATAAGTAACATCTTCCAGGCTATGGATTTTTAACCCGAGATCCAGGCAAAGATTGGCATAGTATAAGGATGAATCCAAAACATTATCCAGGCGGAATTGTCGCCCTATATTGTATAGGACCAATAATTCGTCCAAAGGCTGATTGAGTTTTTTGTACTGAACAATGGCATTTTTATAGATTGGCAAAGCTTCAGCTGGATGTCCTGTATTTACCAGGATATTTGCAATGTTGTTTCGGATTTTTGTTTTTAAATAGAGGTCGTCAATTGATTTCGCTTTGTCTTCGGCTTCGTGATAGAAGCGAAGTGCCTGTTCGTGATCACCGTATTGAAAGCATGTATTTCCTCTGCAAATAAGTATTTCAACGATCATTTGCTTCAAATGATGCTTTTCAGCATACTTTGCGGCAAGGTTCAGACAATTTTCGGAATTGGATTTTTTCTTTCGAATGCTGTATCCTTGTGCCAGTATGAGGTTTGCATTGGCGTTACCGGATTCGCATTTATTTCGGGAATAGTAACCGTCTGCCTGTAAAGCATGTTCGATGGCCAAATCAATTTCACCTCTGAAAAGATGAATTTTTGCCTTGGCAAGTAAAATGTCTCCGATCCATTTGTAGTTGGTTCCTTTATGGGCGATTGAAAATGCCGAATTGATATAAATAAGCGCTGAATCAACATTTATGCGTTGGAATCGGATTGCTTTATCGTATGCAGGTTTGCTGTTTTTTGGTTGGGAAAAGGAATAGCTGTTAACTCCCAATAAGGTAAAAGCTGTCAGTAAAATAGGGATGAACGAACAATGAAGTCGGGACATTATTTGAAATTAGTTCCTTTTGGGGTGGAAGATAGTAATAAATCCTAAGAATGTATTAGTTTAAATAAGTGATTTCAGGTTGTAAATGTCTCGAAGTGAGTTTTTAGGCTGCATTAACAACTATGAATGTAGTAGTGTTATGTTGAATAGTGTAATGCAGATTTATCCAAAAAAAAGTAACTTCGCAAGTATGGAAAAAAATGAGAATCAAATTAACATCGAATTAAACGAAGAATTAGCGGAGGGAGTTTATTCTAACCTGGCGATACTGACACATTCACAGTCGGAATTTGTTGCAGATTTCGTTCAGATGATGCCAGGAATGCCGAAAGCAAAGGTTCGATCCAGAGTGATTATGTCTCCGCAAAATGCAAAACGTTTAATGCGTGCTTTAGCTGAGAATATTCAAAAATATGAACAGGCAAACGGCGTGATTAATGATGTCGATACACCCCCTTTTCCACCAATGAATTTTGGAGGAACAACGAATCAGGCATAATTATAACGAATCGTCTTATTAATTAATCAGGATAAATTGGTTGCTAAACTGAATCTTAAAAATCGTTCTGAGTTCATTAAGAATATTCTGAAATTAATTACAGGTACTGCAATTGCGCAGCTTCTGACGATCGCATTCTCTCCAATTGTTCAAAGGCTCTTTACACAAGAAGAATGGGGTTTTTTCGCATTGGTGAGTTCCATTTACGGTGTGGTCGCACTGGTAGCTTGCGGAAGATATGAAGTTGCTTTGCTGGTTCCTAAAAGAACGGTTGAGGCAATCAATTTATTGGGCCTTTCCCTATTGATTAACCTGGGGTTTGCCTTCCTGTTTTACCTCGTTTTGTTTTTAATTTCACTAGCCGGTTATGGTGAGCGGCTTGGAGTCTGGTATTATTTGTTACCTGTTTTCGTATTAATTGTTGGTTTCAGTCAATCATTGGTTGCATGGAACAATCGAAGGAAACGTTACCGGGAGATCGCAACTTTTCGAGTCTCACAATCCCTTTTTAACAATGTCTTTACAATTGCCACCAGTCTTGCAAAAGTTCCTTTTAATGGAGTCTTAGCGGCTTATTTTGGATCGGGGATTATTTCCCTGCTTGTGGCGATTTATCAGATAAAAGCGGATTTCCGTTTAATTCTGAATGGAATTAGCTGGAAGCGAATGGTTTTCGTTGGAAAAAAATATGTTCGTTTTCCACTGATCAATACCTTTCAGGCGCTATTGGATGCTTTGCAACTCAACGGGTTGATTTACATTATTTCATTCCTGTTTGGCGACTATTATGTGGGTGTTTTTTCCCTTGCAATCCGGATTTTATTTTTACCGATGGGATTCATCGGCGGGGCTATTGCCCAGGTTTTTTACCAGGAGGCCAACTCCCTGGTCCATCAAAAAAAACCGTTGTTTCCGCATGTGAAGCGCACGATCAAAATGAGTTGCCTGGTAATCAGCCCGGTTTTTGTCGTTTTGGTAGTTGGAGGACCTTTATTGTTTTCGTTTGTTTATGGAAAAGAATGGGTTGGGTCCGGAGTATATGCCCGGTATTTGGCCGCATGGGTTTGTATTGATTTTGTACGTGCCTCCTTGTCACAGATCCCGTTGATTTTCAACCGACACCATGTGTTGCTGATATTCTCGATTGCAAGCAATTCGCTGATTTTACTCGTTTTTATTGTTGGTTATTTCATGGAACTCAATTTGGGAATGATCCTGATCATCATATCGGCTTTACAAGTTTTGCTTATATTCGTGCTCATAAATTGGATTATAAGAATTGCAAAATCTTATGACACCAAATTAGCTAATCCCGATCATCAATAAACATGAATAGTTATAATTACTTGAAAAAAAATCAGTTAAGTATCTTTTTGTCTGTTTTAGCATTTTTCCCGACAATCAGATTACTTACAATCGGTTCAGAGCATGTGACAGGATTTTCCTTACTATTGGGCCTTGTTCCAGAGATTTTATTTTCAATAATCGCATTTTTCGGATTTCGTTCGATCTATAAGGATTCCAATAGAAAAATCCACTTGTTCGACAAACTGGTAGTAATCTATTTTCTGTTCAATGTGATCATGGGAGTTTGTCTTGCACAAAACCTGCTAGCCAGTGTTTATGGATTCCGTTTAACTTATCTGCCGATGATCGGTTATTTTGTTTGTTCCTTTTATTGGGATAGGCAAGTAGATATCGAGAAGCTTTTTCATAGGATTTTTAAGACACTTGTTTTGGTCGCTGTTATAGGTTTCCTTATTTATTTCATGTTCCCGCAAGTTCAATTTTACTTTAATAAATTAGTTACGAATGAGCCTGTTGCAATGGCATTTCCGGGGTTTGTTCGAATGACTTCTATTTTTTGGACACCAGTGGTTTTTGCTATGTTGATGCTGGCAGCTTTCTGTTACTGGACTTACCGTTATTTTAAGAATGGGAGTAGTTGGGAACTGATTTACATGTTGATTACGGTTAATGCCGTTTTCTTCAGTGTTTCAAGAGGACCGATGATTGCTTCTTCGATTGCATTTGTATTGTTCCTTATTTTAGGAAAAAACCTGAGGTTTAAATTGATAGCATCCGGAGTTATTCTTTTGGAAGTACTCATTTTTTACCTGTTTGTTCCGCAATTCACAGAGTTGATGGAATGGGTTTTTGTTTCTTCAAAACAAACGGTTAGTCTTGAAAGTACCAATTCACGGGTTAGTCTTTGGACAGATGTAATTCATTCAATCAAATATAACCCAATGGGTCTGGGCTTGGGGAAAGCCGGGCATGTCGCAGTGCAATTATTTCCGCCGAATACTCCCGGAGTTTCACAAGCCTCAACAGATGGCTGGTATTTCAAACTAATGATTGAAACAGGTATTCCTGCGTTGATACTTTATCTATCAATGTCACTGGTTTTCTTTATATCCATGATTCGGTATCAGATTAGAAACGGATTAGGGTTTGTAAGTGTTATCTTTGCTGTTTTGATAGTTACAGGCTTAGTAAATCTGGTAAGTAATGCATTGGATTTTTATATGTTTAGCTATCTATATTGGTTTTTAATAGGAATATTTGTGTTCAAACTAAAACAGGAAAAGGCATGAGAAAAGTGTCCGTAGTTATTGTCAATTACAATGTGAAAGACTTAGTCCTTACAAGTCTTCGCACACTTTTTA
>CBFGPJ010000077.1:0-9101 GCA_965650615.1 uncultured Fluviicola sp.
TGCGCTGCCGAACAAAATTTTCGAATTCATCCAGGCAAAACTGGCAGTCATAGTTTCTCCAAGTCCTGAAATGAGCAAGCTTGTTACAAATTATCAAATCGGATGGGTTGCTGCTGATTTTTCCACCACTGCAATGGTCGAAGTCCTAAACACACTAAGCATTGAAGATATCCGTATTTGTAAGGAAAACACACTGAAAGCGGCAGCGATCGAGAATGCAGAAAATTATCAACGCATTTTTCTCGAACAAATTTTAACTTTAGCAACAGAATAGTGATCTATGTGTGGAATTGCAGGCATAATTAGTCTCACAGATAAACCTGTCAGGACAAACAATATTTCGTTGATGACGGATGCTATTTCCCACCGGGGACCGGATGGCGAAGGTCATTGGTTCGACAATAATAAACAGATTGTATTTGGACACCGGAGACTGGCGATTATTGATCTTTCCGAAAACGGGAAACAACCCATGCATTACCTGGACAGGTATACCATCACATTTAACGGTGAAATATACAATTACCTGGAATTAAAGGAGGAATTGGTACAAAAAGGCTATGTTTTTCATAGTGATTCGGATACGGAAGTGCTTCTTGCAATGTATGATCAAAAAAAAGAACACTGTTTGCAGGATCTGGACGGCATGTTTGCTTTTGCAATTTTCGATCGCACAACTCAGCAGGTTTTCTGCGCACGCGATCGTTTCGGAGAGAAACCATTTTTCTATTCCCATTTTGAAGAAAACATTTTTTTTGCTTCGGAAATGAAAGCTCTTTGGGCTTCAGGTATTCCGAAAGAACCATCCAAACAACGTATTTTTGATTACCTGGCTTTCAACCGGATGGAATCTTTTGAACACCCCGAATCAACTTTTTATGATGGAATTTTACAACTGAAACCTGCCCATTATTTCATGATCGACCTGAATACAAAACAGGTTGGCAAACAGCAGAATTACTGGCACATTGATCTGAACAAAAAGTCAACTATTTCGTTTGAACAAGCAACTTCTGAATTCAAACGCTTGCTAATCCAATCCATCGAACGCCGATTAAGAAGTGATGTCCCTGTCGGATCCAGTCTTTCCGGAGGCTTGGATTCATCCAGTATTGTTTCATTGATCAGTACGATGAAGGCCGAGAATCAGCGTCAACACACTTTTTCTGCCCGCTTCCCGAATTTCAAAAAAGATGAAGGCGCTTACATTGACCTGATGAACAAACAAACAGGAAGTGAGCCACATGCTGTTTTCTGTACGGAAGAATCCCTGGAAGAAACGCTGCCAGATTTGTTCCGCATCCACGAAGAACCATTTGGAAGTACCAGTATTGCAGCTCAGTTCAAAGTAATGCAGCTGGCAAAAGAAACCGGAATTACTGTTTTAATGGATGGACAGGGAGCAGATGAATACCTGGCAGGATACTCCTCATTCTATTTGAACTATGCAGCGGAATTACGTTCATCCGGCAGATCTGCTTTAGCAAAGTTCAAGCAAAGTTATCAAACACACTTCGGAACAAATTTAGTGACCGGCCGCACATTCTGGATCGATGCAAACTATCCGGATCTAAGGGATTTGATCCGAAAACTCAAAAACAAAACACAAAAACCGCAATATTACAAGCAATTTGACCCGACATTCCTGAATTTGGTAAAAACAGGAACGTATAAAACGGGATTCAAAAACACATTGAATGAAGCACTTCTGGATTCGCTCACCAAAAGTAGTTTGCAGACACTTTTGCGTTATGCCGACAGAAATGCGATGGCCAATAGTCGCGAAGTACGCCTGCCTTTCCTTTCCCATACACTTGTTGAATTCGTCTTCAGCTTACCAAGCTCTTATAAGATCCGTGAAATCTGGACAAAGGCCATTTTGAGGTTCTCTTTAAGCAATCTGCTTCCTTCGGAAATTGTATGGAGAAAAGAAAAAGTAGGATTCGAGCCGCCCAATTACAAAGCGATCTCCCAGGATCAAGTCACATGGGCGATAGATCTTTTGGTTAAAAATCACGTGTTGAATCCCAATCACATTCTGCCTGAAAAAAACTGGGAATATGTTCAAGTAGCCCATTTGTATGAGAATTAAAAAGAAACGCCTGCTTTTTGGAGCTGTTGACATTGGTTATCGCATCAACCATTATTCTGAATTTATCAAGACCGAAATGGCTGATGAGCTGATTGCAGAATCTTTTTCCAAATACAAGCTCCCGGAATCCCATTATGCTACAGAATATACCTATACCTGTGAAGTTCAAAAAAGATCCTCACTTTATGTCTATTGTTATACAACAGCGTTTTTTATCCGTGCGTTGTTTCGCTATCACATTTTTCATTTCATTTCGGGCGAAACCATTCTCCCCTGGAAATTAAGAGGATTTGAATTGGCTTGTTACAAATTATTAGGTAAAAAGATCATCATGCATTTCGTGGGGTCAGATATCCGGAATGAAGAATACCTAAAGGAAAAAAATGATCATCTGCAGGCATATTTAAAAGGTGAACATACCCTTAAAACCCCGATCTCATCACCCATTCAAAAAAAATTAATTGAACAGGCCAAAAAGAACGCCACAACCCTTATTGTATCTACTCCGGACCTGCTTGAAATTATTCCTGAAGCCACTTACCTACCTGTTTTCCTGGATTTCGGACATTTTATCTATGAAGATTCGGAAAAGACTTCCACAACAAAAAATACCGTTTCCATTTTGCACTCGCCATCTGCAACAAAGACCAAAGGAAGCGGACATTTGGACCGGATTTTTACCAATCTGAAAGAAGAATTCGGCGATACGGTAGAATTCATTACACCTGTTAATGATCTGAAGAAGATAAAATCCTACCCTACAACCCGTTATGATCTTTTGAACAGAATGGCTGAAAGTGATATCGTCATTGATCAATTGGTGATTGGGTGGTATGGTTTGAAAGCCGTTGAGGCCCTGATGCTTGATTGTGAAGTCGTTTGTTTTATCGAAAACGATCTGTTAAAATATTTACCTGCCGAAGCTCCTCTTCTCAATGTTAACATACTGAACGCGGAAGCCCGGATCCGGGAATTAATAGTTCAGATCCTTGCAGGAAACTCAATCAATCCGAATAAACAGAATTACGTGAAGACCCATCACAATATAGAATCCTACAGGGATTACTTCAAAAAACTCTGGCTTCAATAATAACGGATTTTCTGCCATTCTGAAAATAAACTATAATTTTAGCACAAATTCCTGTTCTTGAAAATTTGTTACATCATATCAGATATCAATAAGGCCGTTTACTTTGAGCAAACAGCTATCGAATTGAAAACAAAAGGAATTGATGTAAGCTACATACTCATTAATTCAAGGGATGGTATACTACACCAATTTCTCCAGGAAAAAGGCTTTACGGTGCACCTGATTGAGGTGAAAAATCTATTGAAGTCTCGAATTGCAATCAGAGAATGTAAAAACCTGCTGAAGAGCCTGAACATCACACACGTCCATTGTCATCTGGCTCATGCCAATTGGATTGGTTTATGGGGATCTAAACTCTCGGGAATACCTCATCGCATCTATACGCGTCATTCAGGTGAGCCTTTGAATATCAATTGGAAAGAACGAATCATAGATAAGATCCAAAACAGATTAGCAACAAAGATTGTTTCTATTTCACAGAACATAGATGATCTGCTGGAAAAACAAGGGGTTCCGGATCACAAAAGAATACTGATCCACCATGGATTTAACCTGGAAAAGTTTTCTGTCCATGATCCGCTGGAATTGAAAAGACTCAGGGACCAATACAATTCCAACAATCAAAAACCGCTTATCGGTGTCATTGCCAGATGGATGGAATGGAAAGGAATACACTACACCATTGATGCGTTCAAAGAAGTATTGAAACACCGTCCGGATGCGCTTTTATGCTTGTTCGGAGCATCGGAAAATGGAGATTATTCTGCTGAGATAAAAGCTAAACTGAGCGAAATACCGGAACGAAATCTTCGGGTTGTGGCATTTGAGAACAATGTGTTCGACCTGTACCAGCTATTTGATATTTACATCCATGTCCCGGTAAACCCCACCTGCGAAGCTTTCGGACAAACCTATGTGGAAGCATTGGCTGCAGGAATTCCTTCTATTTTCACCCTGAGTGGAGTAGCCAGGGAGTTTGTCGTTCATGAGAAAAATGCTCTTGTGGTTCCGTTCAAAGATTCAAAAGCGATTCATGAGGCAATAGATCGATTGATGATTGATCCTTCGCTGGGCGAAAAGTTAGCCGCTGCCGGTCAACAAAGTGTTGCCCAATTGTTTGGTTTTGATACTTACATTGAGAATCTTCAAAAACTTTACAGATCTTAGCATATGTTTCTCTCTATCGTCATCCCAACATACAATCGCGCGCATTTGATTGAACATACGCTAAAAGGTGTACTGAAACAATCCTGTGATGATTTTGAAGTGATTATTATCGACGATGGAAGTTCGGATAACACAGAAGAAGTTATTCAGCCATATCTCTCGGATAAAGTACGTTATTACCGCATTCAAAACAGTGAGCGGGGCGCAGCACGAAACCGTGGAACAGAATACGCAAACGGAGATTACATCAATTGGTTCGACAGTGATGACGAAATGCTTTCACATCACGTAGCGTCTGTAAAAGAATTGTGTCTCAGAAACAACAACCCGGAAGTGGTGAACCTGATGTATGAGATCAAAGATGCGATTAGTGGAAAGATTACTCCGGTCCATGCTTCCTATTCTACCGGAAAAAAACAACGAAAGAATTTTCTGATCGAAGGAAATTACCTGGCATGTAATCCGGTCATCGTTCGCAGGGACATTGCATTGGAAAATCCGTTTATCGAAGACCGTTCGCTGAGTGCAAGTGAAGACTACGAATTGTGGTTGCGTTTATTGGCCAAATATCCTTTTCATCAGTCTACGGAAATCACTTCGTTCCTGATCCAGCATGATGGGCGTAGTGTAAATACCATGACCAACCCGGATAAACTGGAAACACGCTTTTTAACTTTCCTGAAATACATCGATGAAAATACGGAACTGAAACAATTCCTGGGAAATGACTATCCGTATTTTGTTATGAGAAACTATTTGATCCTTGCAGTAGATCTGGCATATAACGGTCACAAACGCAAAGGTTTCTTTTATCTGAAAAAAGCACTCCATGAGCATAAAGGAGCTTTGAGGCAACGGGTTTTTTGGGCAACTTTAAAACATTTAATCTTATAATATTCTCCAAACGTTCGCTTGATCTTGTCAAATATTCATTCATTACTTCTACTTATTTTTTGACCCGAAAAAAATGTTTCTTCATAAGCAGATGCTGTTAATTTTGTAAGATGCTTGATTCCCAATATCAACAATGCGTAAGATGCGTGATGGACACCAGCGATCCTGATATTGTGTTCAACGCAGATGGCACATGTAATCATTGCACGGATTACATATTGAGAATCAACCCATTGTTCGATGACCCCAAAAAAAACGAAGAACAGGTCAGAAACCTCATCGACCAGATCAAATCCAAAGGCCGTGGAAAAACATACGATTCCGTTATCGGGATCAGTGGTGGTGTAGATAGTTGTTATGCTGCTTATTACGCAAAAATAAACGGTTTAAAACCCTTATTGGTCCATTTAGACAATGGCTGGAATACCGAATTGGCAGTCCAAAATATTCAAATTGTTGCAGAGAAACTGGAACTTGACCTGGAGACGGTTGTACTTGACTGGTCTGAATTCCGGGAAATTCAATTGGCATTTTTAAGATCATCGATCGTAGACATTGAAATTCCAAGTGATCTGGCAATTCCCGCTGCATTGCACCAGGTTGCTGAAAAACATGGGATCAAAACCATTCTTTCGGGAGGAAACTATTCATCTGAAGGAATTTTACCGCTTCAATGGGGATATCATGTTATGAAGGATATGAAACTCTACCGGTACATTGTCCGGAAATTCAGCAAGGTGAAACGTGAAAAAACTCCGGGTTTCGGACTTTGGAAGGAATTTTACTATAAAATGATCAAAGGAATCAAAACCTACTATCCTTTAAATTTAATCAATTACAATAAAGACGAAGCACGCTTGCTCCTTGAAAAGGAGTTGGGTTGCAAGTTTCCTGACAGAAAACACCACGAATCCCGTTATACCAGTTTTTGGCAATCTTATATCATGCCGGTAAAATATGGTTTTGATTATCGCCTGGCAACATTTTCTACCCAGATCTGCTCCAATCAAATCACACGGAATGAAGCTCTGGAGCAGCTGAAATCGCTTCCTTACAATCCCGAAACGATTGGGAGAGAAAAGAACTTCATTTACAAAAAGCTCCAGATTTCCTCCGAGAATTTTGATTCTATTCTCCAACAACGGCCTTTAACGTATAAAGATTTTCCTAATTCAAAAAAGCGAATTACCTTCGTCTATCATGTTTATCGCTTCTTGTTTCCAAAAAAATAACAATGACTCAGTCAAAAAAAAATATTTTGATCACTGGAGGGGCCGGTTTTATACCGTCTTCCCTCGCTGACCGGCTTCTTGAGAATCCGGATTATTTTGTTGTTCTGGTTGATAACTTCCTGACCGGAAAAAAAGAAAATATCCCGCAACATCCGAATTGTAAGTTCATTCATGGAGACGTGAATAAATTTGAAGACATCGCTCCGATTTTTAGTTTATACAATTTCGATTATGTATTCCATTATGCAGCGGTTGTTGGTGTAAAGAGAACATTGGAAAACCCGATCATGGTACTGGATGATATTTACGGAATCCGCAATATTCTTGACTTGTCAAAACGTACCGGGGTGAAGCGTGTATTTTACGCATCTTCATCTGAAGTTTATGGAGAACCCGTCCATTTGCCACAGCATGAAACGATTACTCCTTTAAACTCACGTCTGCCCTATGCAGTTGTAAAAAATGTGGGTGAATCTTATTTCCGTTCCTATCAGCAGGAATACGGATTGGATTATACCATTTTCCGATTTTTCAATACTTACGGACCAAAACAAAGCACTGATTTCGTGATGTCCCGGTTTATTCGTCTGGCACTTGAAAACAAGGATATTTCGGTTTACGGAGATGGTTCTCAAACCCGGACTTTCTGTTTCATTGAAGACCATTTGGATGCATGTATAAAAGCCATGGAAGCCGACCTGGTTGTCAATGATGTAGCAAATATCGGTAATGGAGATATTGTAACGATCATGGAACTTGCACAAACCATTATCCGTTTAACAAATTCCCAATCAAGGATCATTCATTTACCTCCGCTTGAAGAAGGCGATATGACCAGAAGGCAACCGGATATCGCAAAAATGAATCAATTATTGGGAAGACCATTTACCGGCCTGGAGAAAGGAATTCAGATAATTTTGAATAATCTGAGATAAAACTGTAACTTGACTTGAAGTTAATTAGTGATTACGCGTCTAACTGAAACCTGGAAATGAAAAATGTGCTTTACTTGTCGTATGACGGGATGACTGATCCTTTGGGGCAAAGTCAGGTACTTCCCTACCTGATCGGATTGAGCAAAAAGGGATTTCAGTTCACCTTGATCAGTTTTGAGAAACCGGACCGGTTTTCCCAGGAAAAGAGCAAAATCGAAGGATTGTGTATTGAATATAACATTGATTGGAAACCACTGATCTATACGAAAAACCCACCGGTTTTATCAACTATCCTGGATATCCGGAGAATGCGGAAGACAGCTCTCTCCCTTCACCAGGAAAAGCGCTTTCAACTGGTCCATTGCAGAAGTTATATCAGTGCCCTCATAGGTTTAAAGCTAAAACGCGAAAAAGGAGTCAAACTGCTCTTCGATATGCGGGGATTTTGGGCGGATGAGCGCGTGGAAGGAAAGATCTGGAACCTGGGTAACCCGCTTTTCAAGTTCATTTATTCTTATTTCAAAAAGAAAGAGCGTGCTTACTTTGAAGAAAGTGATGCCATCGTGAGTTTGACTGAGGTCGGCAAAAAAGAAATCCTATCCTGGAACCTAAACTCCGTTACTCCTGAAAAAATCCGGGTGATTCCCTGTTGTGTTGATTTAAAACTATTTGATCCGAAAAAAATAGACCAGGATTTGCTGTACAAGAAGAAATTGGAAAATCAGTTAACCGACAAATTCATTGTTGGCTATGTTGGTTCGATCGGAACCTGGTACCAGCTGCGGGAAATGCTTTTGGCTTTTAAACACATGCTCCATTTAAAACCAAATGCCCTCTTCCTTTTTGTGACAAAAGAATCTCCTTCCATCATTCATTCGGAAGCCAAAGAACTCGGTATTAGTCCTGACTCCGTGCGGGTTGTATCTGTTCCTCATCAAAAAGTTCCCTTCTACATTTCAATTTTTGATTGTTCCATCTTCTTTATTCGTCCGAGTTTCTCCAAGAAAGCTTCTTCCCCGACCAAACAAGGTGAGATTATGGCAATGGGAGTTCCGCTTATTTGTAACGCAGGAGTTGGAGACACAGACGAAATCGTAGCGCGCTATCATTCGGGGCTTGTTCTGAAGGACACGGATGAAGAAACCCTTTCCTCCTTTTCTCTGGACTTCACCGGTTTCGATCGTGAAAAAACGATGCATGGTGCAAAAGAATATTTCGGCCTGGAACATGGTATTGAATCCTATTTTAAAATTTATGACCGATTCGTTGGTTAATACGCTTTGCCGTTAATTTCAAAAAAAAGCCCACTTTTGCTTCTGTGAAATTGAAAAAGCTCCATATCATTGCTCCATATCCAAGAGGAGAAGCACCTTCTCAACGGTTCCGGTTCGAGCAATACCTCTCTTTTTTGGAGCAACAGGGTTTTGAAATACATTATCATTCATTTCACACGCAAAAAAGCTGGAAACGCTTGTATAAAAAAGGAATGTTCATTCAAAAATTCCTGGAGCTGAACTACAATTTTTTACGTCGCTGGATACTATTATTTCGATTGATCGGAGCGAAACATATTTTCATGCACCGGGAAATGGCACATTTAGGACCGCCCATTTTTGAGTGGATCCTGGTGAAAGTGATGCGCAGAAAGTACGTTTATGATTTCGATGATGCTATTTGGATCCCGAATTACA
>CBFGPJ010000078.1:0-9076 GCA_965650615.1 uncultured Fluviicola sp.
AGCTTCCGGACGTGATTCCTCCATTGGTGGAAATGTATACGCCCTTTTTTCCGGTTATTAATCCGGTTGTACCTGCGAAAGAGATACTTGTCAGATCATCATTAATACCAGAGTTAATATTGATCCATGCACATGTTGCATAGAATGAAAAAAATAAGATGGAAAAGGTTAAGAATAACGCCTTCATATGTTTTAATTGGAAAAACAAAGCTAGCTAATAAACTCTGTATTGCTTATGATTAGTTCTAACTAAATAGACATCGGAAATAAGGAGTCATAAGAGAAAACCGATCAAATATTCCGTAACGATTTAAGTAAAAAAGAGATACTAAAACAATTTATTTGACTTATCCTTTGCCCTGGGCATCTACTGCAGCTCGCACTGAACCGTATTTCAACAACAATTCGTTTGCTTGTTGTTCGTCCAGACCGGTTGCATCCATGACCATTTTTGTTCCGCGGTCGACTAGTTTTTCGTTGGATAATTGCATGTCTACCATGCGGTTTCCTTTCACTCTTCCCAAACGGATCATGATTGCTGTTGAAAGCATGTTTAGAACCAATTTTTGAGCAGTTCCGCTTTTCATGCGTGTACTTCCGGTAACAAATTCAGGCCCTACAACAGGTGTAATGGCGATATCCGCTAATTGACTCAAAGGGGAACCCGGATTGCAGGAAATACCGCCGGTTAAAATTCCATGTTTTCTTGCAGTTTCCAAAGCCCCAAGAACATAAGGTGTTGTCCCGGAAGCGGCAATTCCGACCACAATGTCTTTTTCGGTAATATCAAAAGCTTCGAGATCTTTCCAGCCTTGTTCCCGGTTGTCTTCAGCAAATTCAACAGCTTTACGGATAGCCTGGTCCCCACCGGCAATAATTCCGATTACCATTCCGTGAGGAACCCCGAAAGTAGGAGGGCATTCGCTTGCGTCTACGATTCCCAAACGGCCACTTGTACCGGCTCCCATATAAAACAAACGGCCACCATCACGCATACGTTCAACACATCCGTCAACCAATTTTTCGATTTGCGGGATTTCTTTTTCAACGGCCAGGGGAACAGTATGATCTTCCTCATTGATCCCGATCAAAAGATCCCTTGTGGACATCTTATCCAGGTAATGATGATTGCTTTCCGATTCTGTTATTCGTTTCATAAATGAAAGTTCAAAGAGTTCAAAAGTTAAATCGTTCAAAGTTGAAAAGTTCAAAAGGGAAGAACTATAAGGTAAAGGGTTGGACTTTTTGAACCATTTTAACCTTTGAACATTTTTTGTTACACCAAAAATGCTTCCAGTGAACCGTTTGAAGGCATTACTTCCACGCGTTCACCCAGTGTTGTTGTTAAAGTCATTCCTACAAAATCACATTTGATAGGATATCTGCGGTGCATCCGGTCGACCAGAGCAACTGTTTTTACACTGCGGACAGGTTGTTCCAGGATTTTCATTACACCGTACTGCATGGTTGTTCCGGAATTGATCACATCATCAACAAGGATGACCAATTTACCGTGAAACAATGTCGGATCTATGGAACACTGAATAGTTGAATCCAGGGGATGGTCTTTATCCAGTTCAATTTTGAAGTAAGTTACTTCCTGTGAGCTGTTTTTTCGAATAATCTCAGTGATCTGTTGTGCAAAGGTTTCCCCGTTACCGGTAATTCCTCCAATGAATAATTCGGGAATTCCGTAGGTGTTCTCTAAAATTTCATGCGCCAAACGCATGATCTTTTGCTCAATCTGATGCTGATTTAAAACCAATTTCATGGAACTGCTATTTTCCTGTAAAGGTACCGTTTTCCGTTTAAAGAATGGCGTTGTTCATGAAATAATCAGGTGAATTAGGTTCGGAGGATGCGCGTTTTTCCGTTCTATGTTCGCGATATTAGGAACTCCCCTTTGTCTGTATGGGAAAGAACTGCTTTAAAAGAGTGAAACATGGATGGTTTCACCCGGAAATTTTTTTAAAGCCGGATTTTACGGGAGTTCATTTAACCAGGGTAGGATTTATCTTAAATAAATTCATTGAAAAAAGCACGGAAATTAGGTAGTGAACAGGCTGGTAAGATTTTGCTTCAAATGAAAATTAATTAGTTTTAGTGAATCGCAGGTTTGTTACAATCCGTAATTTGGCATTCATAATTAATTAAGATGCATTCAGGAAAATCATATCGTTTACAGGAATTCCTCATCTGGACAAGAAGAAATATTTATTGGTTGTTGATTATCGGAATTATTCCAGTGGTACTTTTTGACGTTTTTAAAATCCATTGGATTGCTATTCCCTGGACAGTCGTGGCGCTTTTGGGTACGGCAACGGCCTTTATTGTCGGTTTTAAGAATACACAAACCTATAACCGTACTTGGGAAGCACGGCAGATCTGGGGAGCAATTGTCAACAGCAGCCGATCCTGGGGAGCCATGAGTAGGGATGTGATTTCAGATAAAGCGAAAAGTAAAGAATTGATCTATCGTCATTTTGCCTGGCTGACAGCGCTTCGTTATCAAATGCGTGACAGCAGGGCTTGGGAAACTTCTTCGAAATCGTATAATAAAGAATATCAGCAATTCTATAAAATCCCGGAGCGCGAAACTTCGCTGGAATCAGAATTGATCAAGTATTTACCGCAGGAGGAAATTGATGCACTTTTGAAAACAAAAAACCGGGCTACTCAGCTGCTTGCCCGACAGTCCAAATTACTCCGCGAATTGTTTGATGCAGGTCAAATGGATTCCAATCAATACGTTGAAATGCAGAAATGCCTGAATGAATTTTTCGAGCACCAGGGAAAAAGCGAACGGATTAAGAACTTCCCATACCCACGCCAGTTTGCATCGATCAATACGTTTTTCATTCGTTTGTTTTGTTTCCTGCTTCCATTCGGGATGTTGCTGGAATTTCAAAAGTTGAATGATTACGTGGAAGGACCGATAAAAGGCCACATGGTTTGGCTGGTATTGCCATTCAGCGTCCTGGTTTCCTGGGTTTATACTTCGTTGGAGCAGGTGGGCGAGAGTACAGAAAATCCTTTTGAAGGAAGTGCGAACGACGTTCCGATCTCACAGATCAGTCGTACGATTGAAATTGATCTGCGTGAAATGCTGGGAGAAACCAATCTGCCCGAAGCTTTGACACCGGTGAATAATATTGTGCTGTAAGTGATCATTAAAACCGGGAAATCTACTTGGTTCGTGTAAAGGATCGGATTTAACCAATTAGTAAGTAAATAGGTTTATTGGTGTCACTTTTCTAAAATTACAGACACTAACTTAAAAACAAAATTCATGAAAAAGCTCCTTCTTCTTACTTTGCTTAGCTGCTTTGTCCAAAGCACATTCTCCCAAAACACGATCGGTTTCCAATTCAAAATCAGTAAACCGTATTGCATTTTCAATTTCCTGGAAGCTTCCATTTACAATCATACCACATCCCATACGCTTCAACAGTTTATTGATGAGAAAACGAAAGGAGATAAGGAGTTTGAACAACTGGCAACGGATTTCAGTCACATTCAATTGGATTACCGGTTCAGAAGAGAAGAATTTCCTGCGAATCGCAGACAAACACGCACGACATATGATTTCATTGATATTGCATTAGTCAATTCAACTACTATTCCTGAATTCAGGGATAAAATTATCGGGGTTTTACCGAACAGCGAATTGCAGAAACTGATTACCGTTATGCAGACTGCCGAAGTGTATTATGACCGCTTGATCTGGAAAGACTATGAAGCAAAACTGAATGAACAACGGGTCGCTTTGGAGAAATACACTGCGCAGTGTTCTGAATCCTTTACTAAGATCAATCACTTTTACAATTCCTGCTGGATCAAAGAAGTCCCTTTTCAGGTGGCACTTTACCCGATTCCGGGAGCAAGCGGAAGCAGTACGGCAACACCGCACGCAAACAGTTTGTGTATCGGAGTATTGACCGAAGAAACCGATCATGTGGGAAGAATTGGTGTTGTCTTGCACGAAATGTGTCACGTGCTGTATGATGAACAGCCGGCAGAATTCGAACACACAATAGACCAGTGGTTTGCGGAAAACAAATCGCCATACAGCCGGTTTGCGTATAATTTCTTTGACGAAGGATTGGCTACTGTTTTGGGAAATGGCTGGGCTTACAAATCTTTAAGTGGGGAATTGGATCCGGCTCCGTGGTACGACAATGAATACATTAACGGATTTGGAAAAGCGCTTTATCCTTTAGTTGAAGAATACATTTCAAATAATAAACAGATCGATCGGGAATTTGTAGATAAAGCCGTTGATCTGTTCGGTGCTGCATTCCCGAATTCAATAACAGATTACGGGATTTTAATCAACCGTGTTTCGATTTACTGTGATGCGGAAACAAGTGCCGAATTGGATCAGTTGATGAATTCGATCGGAACTTATTTTCAAATGTCGAACAGGAATCTTTCATCACCGATACTTGATCCGACTGCCGTTGATTATTTAAAAAACGATCCGCAAACGCAATTGATATTGTTGGATCGCAGCCAGGAAGCAACAATTAAAGAATTAAAAAAGCTCTTTCCGGAACTTTCAAAGGTAAAAATGGTGCCGAATAAGGTTTATTGCTTTTTTGATGCGAAAAAACGACCGGTCATGGTGCTGTATGCCACAGATAAAGCCAATCTGGATTTGTTACTAAAGGAAATGAAGGCAAAAAAGTACTTCGATCAGACCAAGATCATCCAGAATTGATTTATCCGATTGCCTGCTTTCTGCTTTTCTGTTTCTTATTGATATAGCGCCATACAACATTACTATTGGTCATGATCAGTAAACTGATGACCGCCAGCGTAGAATAAATAATGATGTTGATCGTTTTTGGGCTTTGACTGAACAATGAGTCTCCTTCAAGGAATAGATAGATATTTTCTACCAGGTTTGGGATTGATTTTATAAGAAGCGCTCCGCCGATAAGCACAATGACAATTTTCAGTAACTTGTTGTAAGGTACTGCCAGGTTAATCCGGATTCCTTCAAAAGCTTTATCCAACTTAAAAAAATCAATTATTCGATATGATCTCAAAATCAAAAACTGGAAAATGAGGAAATAAATCACGAAGACAAAAATAAAATATGCAATTTCAATTGTTACATCTACCCCTGAAGCAGGAGTTGTCAAGAGATTTATCAGATTGTAAATCATACCTGGTAAGGAAATAAACAAGTTAATGATTAACCACATACCAAGTGTTTTTAGGCTTAAAAGCCAAAACGCGCGTGAAGACATTAGTTAAGTAATTTTGTAGTTAATGTGAAATTCATTAAAAAATATGATTAATCCAAATAACTTCATTAATAATTACTTAGATGTTATTTTTTTATTCATAATCAGCTAAAATTCCTCTTTATCTAACTGTTTACTTTCAGCTTCTCCACTTTTTTTCTTAATGTACCCTTGGACAGTATCACTGTTAGTCATAATCAAAAAACCGCTTATGGATTGAAGGATTCCCACAATTAAACTGGTGGATCTCGGACTGGCGTTGAATGGAAGATTTTCCGTAAGAAAGGAATACAGATTCTCGAATAAATTTGGAATTGCAGTGACGAGTAAAATTCCCCCAATTAAAATAATGATGACTCTTAAACTTTATCGTAAGGCAACGAAATATCGATCTTAGTATCTGTAAACCCTTTTTCAAGCCTCAATAAATCGATTACAATTTGGGATTTCAAAACCAGAAACCGCAAAACAAATAAGTAAAAGATGATAGGGACAATTAAAAATAGTATTTGGAAAGCAATGACTTCCGAAGTACCGTATGGAGCGTTATAAACCGTTAAAAAATCCATTACCAGCTCAGGAAGCGACATAATTCCATGGATTACGATCCAGATTCCCATGGATTTGATAATTAAATGCCAGAAAGTACGAATGGTCATAAATTGGAAAGTTTTAAGTATAGTGATACAAATATGCATAATATTAAAACAACTTAGAGCAGACCCTAATTCGTAATTCGGCATTCGTAATTCGGAATTATCCTGTTAATAACTCCGTAAAAAACAAAATCGGTTTTGCAGAAATCCGGATTTATTTCTGTAAATTTGCGCTCAATTTGTAGTATAGGTAGAGCCATTTACCGTGTTGCAAAGATTTGATTACAAAAATTACAAATTGAACTCTTAAAAAGCGCATAAATGCCGAAAAACAATTCCATTAAGTCCGTACTAATCATCGGTTCAGGTCCCATCGTTATTGGTCAAGCATGTGAATTCGATTACTCAGGTTCTCAAGCCGCTCGTTCGCTTCGCGAAGAAGGTATTGAAGTAACATTGATCAACTCGAATCCGGCTACGATCATGACTGATAAGGTTGTTGCTGATAACGTTTACCTGCAACCACTTGAACCTGAAAGTATCATCGAAATTTTGAAAAATCATAAAATCGATGCAGTACTGCCTACTATGGGAGGTCAAACAGGTCTGAATCTCGCTATCAAATGCGATGAAATGGGAATTTGGGAAGAGTACGGTGTGAAAATCATCGGTGTGGATATCGCTGCTATTGAAATTACGGAGAACCGCGAGGCATTCCGTGAGTTGATGGGGGAAATAGGTGTGGGTATGGCCCCGCAAGCTACGGCGAAATCTTTCCTGGAAGGAAAAGAAATTGCCCAGGATTTCGGGTTCCCGCTGTGTATCAGACCTTCTTATACTTTGGGAGGTTCGGGAGCATCTATTGTTTATGATCCGAAAGAATTTGACGGTTTATTGGAACGCGGTTTGCAATTATCGCCGATCCATGAAGTAATGATCGATAAAGCCCTGATCGGCTGGAAAGAATACGAATTGGAATTATTGCGTGATGCAAACGATAACGTGGTGATCATTTGTTCCATTGAGAACTTTGATCCGATCGGAATCCATACAGGGGATTCAATCACTGTTGCACCGGCAATGACCTTATCAGACACAACGTTCCAGCGAATGCGTGATATGGCGATCAAAATGATGCGCTCAATCGGGAATTTTGCCGGAGGATGTAACGTACAGTTCGCAGTTTCACCGGATGAGAACGAAGATATTATTGCAATTGAGATCAACCCGCGTGTATCCCGTTCATCGGCACTGGCATCAAAAGCAACGGGTTATCCGATCGCGAAGATCGCCGCGAAATTGGCGATTGGTTACCATTTGGATGAATTGAGCAACCAGATTACAAAAACGACTTCCGCTTTGTTCGAGCCGACGTTGGATTATGTGATCGTGAAAATACCTCGTTGGAATTTCAATAAATTCCCTGGAACAGACCGCAGAATCGGACTTCAGATGAAATCAGTAGGTGAGGTAATGGGAATTGGCCGTTCATTCCAGGAAGCTTTGCAAAAAGCTTGTCAGTCCTTAGAGATCAACCGAAACGGTTTGGGAGCTGACGGAAAAGAATTGACCAACCAGGATGCGATCCTTCATTCTTTGGAAAACCCGAGCTGGAATCGCTTGTTCCACGTATATGATGCGATCAAACTGGGAATTCCGTTTAAAACGATTTTTGAAAAAACCCGCATCGATACCTGGTTCCTGAAACAAATTGAGGACCTGATCAAACTGGAGCGCCGCATTGAGAAATATCATTTGGGGAATATCCCGAAAGAACTGATGTTCGAAGCGAAACAAAAAGGATATGCTGACCGTCAGGTTGCACATTTACTGCGTTGTCTGGAATCAGAAGTGCACAATAAGCGTTCTGAAATGGGAATTAACCGTGTATTTAAACTGGTTGATACCTGTGCTGCAGAATTTGATGCACAAACACCTTATTATTATTCTACATTCGAATACGAAAACGAAAGTATCGTTAGCGACCGGAAAAAAGTAGTGGTTTTGGGTTCAGGGCCAAACCGTATCGGACAGGGAATCGAATTCGATTATTCGTGTGTACACGGAGTATTGGCTGCTAAAGAATGCGGTTACGAAACGATCATGATCAATTGTAACCCGGAAACGGTTTCTACGGATTTCGATACGGCAGATAAACTGTACTTCGAGCCGGTTTTCTGGGAACACATTTACGATATTATCCAGCATGAAAAGCCGGAAGGTGTGATTGTTCAGTTGGGTGGACAAACAGCGTTGAAACTGGCTGAAAAACTGGAACGTTACGGGATCAAAATCCTGGGAACAAGTTTTGAAGCGCTTGATTTGGCTGAAGACCGTGGACGTTTTTCAAAAGTATTGGAAGAGCATAGCATTCCTTTCCCGAAATACGGAGTGGTAGAAAGTGCAGAACAGGCATTGGAATTATCCAATGACCTTGGCTTCCCATTGTTGGTTCGACCTTCTTATGTATTGGGTGGTCAGAAAATGAAAATTGTCATCAACAAAGAAGAGTTGGAGCACCATGTAGTGGACATCATTAATGAAATGGGAAGCAACCAGATCTTGCTTGACCACTTCCTTGGCGGAGCGATTGAAGCGGAAGCGGATGCAATTTGTGATGGAAAAGACGTGTACATCATTGGTGTGATGCAACACATTGAGCCTGCAGGAATTCACTCCGGGGATTCGTATGCGGTTCTTCCTCCATACAACCTGGGAGATTTCGTAATGCAACAGATCGAAGATATCACGAAGAAAATTGCAGTTGCTTTGAAAACAGTTGGATTGATCAATATCCAGTTCGCGATCAAAGACGATAAAGTATATGTAATCGAAGCGAACCCGCGTGCTTCCCGTACCGTACCGTTCATTGCAAAAGCATACGATGAACCGTATGTGAACTATGCAACAAAGGTAATGCTGGGCGAGAAGAAAGTGAAAGATTTCAATTTCAACCCGAAAAAAGAAGGATATGCGATCAAGATCCCGGTATTCTCCTACGAGAAATTCCCGGATGTGAAGAAGGAATTAGGGCCTGAAATGAAATCGACAGGTGAAGCGATCCGTTTCATCAAGAATTTAAAGGATCCGTTCTTTACAAAGATCTATTCGGAAAGAAACATGCACTTATCGAAGTAAGAGTCAGCTATGGCTGACGATTCGATACCGACAAGCGTTAGCGTGGTCGTTAAATATGAATAGCAAGAAAAATGCACATATTATTACATT
>CBFGPJ010000079.1:0-9052 GCA_965650615.1 uncultured Fluviicola sp.
AATGTATTGGATTTTATCGTGGAGAAAGCCATCGAATTCAAATTGGGTGCCCGCGGATTGAGATCTATCTGTGAGGCGATCCTGACAGACGCTATGTACGAATTACCATCCAAAAACGAAAAAGAATTCCGCGTGGACCTGGAATATGCGAAAGCACAATTCTCAAAGAGCAAAGTTGCACGATTGAAAGTCGCATAACGAATAATATATTATAAACAAGTAGGGGCGCGATTAATCGCGCCCCTACTTGTTTTAGGAAATTCTGAACGAACAATACTTGATCACCGATCCTTTTGCGGTAAACAGTTGTTCGTAATGTGTTTTGATGTGCAAAATATCGCGAATGGTCGGATCGAGATCTGCCGGCATGGATTGATACAAATCCCAGGTCGATTCGATCAGTTCGTATTGATGTTCCTGGATTTGTTCTTCAGTAGATTCGAATAAGAGTGTGGAATCTGTTTTCAGGTGAATAATTCCGCCCGGTTTCAAAATACGTCTGTAACGTGCAACAAACTGCTCCGAAGTCAATCGTTTTCTTGGTTTAAGCGGTTGCGGATCTGAGAAGGTTAACCAAATTTCGTCCACTTCATTTGCCTCAAAATAAGAATCAATAAAGTCAATTTTGGTTCTGAGAAAAGCAACGTTCGTCAGATTTTCATCCAATGCTTCTTTTGCGCCCACAAACATGCGAGATCCCTTGATATCCACTCCGATGAAATTCTTATTCGGGTAATGTTTTGCCAGTCCGACAGAATATTCTCCTTTTCCGCATCCTAATTCCAGTACAATCGGGTTGGAGTTTTTAAAGTAATCTTGTCGCCATTTTCCTTTCAATGGAAATGCATCCTGCGGATTGGGTTCCAATGTTGGTTCGAACACATTATCCCATAATTTCATTTCCGCAAAGCGTCTCAGTTTATTCTTTCCCATAAATCGCTGCAAAAGTACACAATCTCTAAAAGTTTTTTGCGGTTTTTTCTCTAAATCGTAGCAAGTGAATTTCCCAATATGTACCTTTACGTTTTAATTTTTACGCCTTATGTCAAAAAGCCATCATCACGCGCTTTCATTCGCGGGATTGATCATCACAGTGGGAATTATCTTCGGAGATATTGGAACTTCCCCGCTCTATGTGTTAAAAGCAATTACAAATGCAGAACCCATCCGAGATGCTCATGGTCATTTGATCGAAAGAGGAAAATTAATTACAGATCAACTAATCCTAGGGGCTTTGTCCTGTATCTTTTGGACGTTGACCTTGCAAACTACAATCAAATATGTAATCATCACACTTCGTGCCGACAATAAGGGTGAAGGAGGAATATTTTCCTTATATACTTTGGTCCGCAGGCAGCGAAAATGGCTGGTTATTCCGGCTATGATCGGAGGTGCAGCTTTGTTGGCTGATGGAATCATTACACCACCCATTTCTGTTTCATCTGCAATTGAAGGACTTTCCTATATTCCGTCAATGAAGGAGATTCCGATTACTCCGATCGTAATCGGTGTTATTGTACTGATTTTCGTTATCCAGCAATTCGGAACAAAGTTTATTGGCCGTGCTTTTGGTCCGGTTATGATGATTTGGTTCCTCATGCTTGGTTCAGTTGGTTTGTATTCATTGTGGAATGACTTCTCTATTTTAAAGGCACTGAATCCCTATTATGCGTATGACTTACTGACTCATTATCCGAAAGGGTTCTGGCTGCTTGGTGCTGTATTCTTATGTACCACCGGAGCAGAGGCATTGTATTCCGATCTGGGGCATTGTGGAAAACAAAATATCCGGGTTAGCTGGATCTTTGTAAAATGTATGCTGATTCTGAATTACTTCGGACAGGGAGCATTCCTGTTAAGTAATCATTCCAATCAGTTTATTAACGAAGAGAATCCTTTTTATATGATTGTTCCGGAAGGATTTAAACTTCCGGCCATTATTATTGCAACAGCTGCAGCAATCGTAGCTTCCCAGGCATTGATCTCGGGTTCATTTACACTGATCAATGAAGCGATTCGATTGAATCTTTGGCCACGCGTAAAAGTCAATTTCCCTTCGGATATCAAGGGACAATTATATATTCCTTCCATCAACTGGTTCCTGATGTTCGGCTGTTTGGGAGTCGTATGGATCTTTAGAAAATCGGAGAACATGGAAGCAGCCTACGGATTATCCATTGTATTGGCTATGATTAGTACTTCTGTGTTGTTGGTCTTCTACATGGCACGGAAACATTGGAATCCAATTTTGAGGTATTCAATGATCACTATTTTTCTTTTCATTGAAGGCGGGTTTGCAATTGCACAGGTAGAGAAATTTCCGGAAGGTGGTTATATCACCCTGATGATCGCATCTTTATTGATTGCTGTCATGTACGTGATTTTCAAAAGTAAGATTATCCGTAATAGTATCATTGACTTCGTAAAAGTGAAAAGTTACTTACCGATCCTGCAAAAGTTGTCGGTTGATGATCAGATTCCTACATACGCCACACATCTTGTTTACCTCACCAGTGCTGAACGCATTGACGAAGTGGAGTCGAAAGTCTTTTATTCTATTTTGGAGCAGCAGCCCAAACGCGCCGAGCGGTATTGGTTTGTTCACGTAATTACCAGCGATGAACCATACACGAAGGAGTACAAGGTAACCAAGCACGATGAGAACGATTTGATCCGTATTGATTTCAAATTAGGATTCCGGATTCAACCGAAACTGGATATGATGTTCAAGCAAGTGGTGGAAGAACTGGTACAGAATAAAGAGATTGAGATCAAATCCAGGTATGCCTGTGAATACCATCACAGCGATCACATCGGGGATTTTAAATTCATTGTAATCCGTAAGTTCTTGTCGAACGATAACGAGCTTCCATGGTTCCATAAATTGATTATGAACGCCTATTTCTTCATTAAGGGAAGAGCGCTGTCTGAAAAGAACGAATTCGGTTTGGATCCGAGTTCCTATGTTGAAGAGAATTTCCCATACGTGCTTTCAAAAGCGGCTCCGATCAACTTGAAACGAAGCGAATAGCAGATGGTTCCGGCCGAATTGTTACAAGAGCGGATTTTATTTGCTTGCCTCAATTGGGGAAGCGGACATGTGGCCAGATCGATTCCCTTATTGAAACAATTGTTCGGCCAGGGAAACGAATTGTTTATCTGTTGTACGGAAAAACAACGGGCTGTTTTCGAAGTGTATCAGGTTCCGGGAATTTATCTAACTGTTGCGGGTTTTCAGTTTCAATTCAAAGGAGACGGGAATTTTACTTCAGAAATGCGACGGAATGCCTGGAGTTTTTCCAGGTGGATTAAAAAGGAGCAAAAACAAACGGAAAAGTTGGTGAAAGAACACCGGATTTCCCTTGTTTTATCAGATCATTGCTACGGTTTCCGTTCGAAAGAAGTTCCTTCGGTTTTTATCACGCACCAGGTTTCATTACCTCCAAGGGCGGGAAGGATCGCACAATGGGTCCACCGCAAATGGATGAACCGATTTTCGGAAATCTGGATCATGGATGATGAACAAAAACGTCTTGCAGGAAGATTAAGTGATGTGGTTCCGAAATCTACTTATATCGGTTTTTATTCCCGGTTCCAGGGGCAGGAAGTTTCATTTATTCCGGATAAAATGGTTGGGATCGTCAGTGGGCCCGAACCGTATTCGGAACAATTTTTTCACTGGATTTTGGAGCAATACGGAAGTAAAAACCTGACACTCATTTCTCCCAGGTTGTATACGGATGTTCCGGAAAATGTAACGGCCATTATTAATGACTGGAAAATGGCTGATGAGGCAATTGCTTCTGCCGAAACGATTGTTTCCCGGAACGGATATTCGACCCTGATGGATCTGCAATTCCTGAAAAAGAAAGCAATTCTGGTCCCAACTCCGGGGCAGTTGGAGCAGGAATACCTGGCCGAATTGAAAAGGGACTTCGACTTCGCTCAGTCACCTTTTTAATTCAAGTCTAAGCTTAAGGGACGCTGAGCGGAGTCGAAGTGTCAATTATTTTATAGTAATCCCCCTTGAAGTAACCAACGTAGATGACGTTCCTTCGAATTTATCCAGTGAGAAGGTAAATGTACTTCCGACACCGATTGTACTGCGTACCGAAATGGTTTGGTTGTGGGAGTCCAAAATGTGTTTTACAATAGAAAGTCCGAGACCGGAACCACCTTCATTTCGGTTCCTGCTTTTTTCTACCCGGTAAAACCGCTCAAATAAGCGCGGCAATTCATGTGGTTCAATTCCAGGTCCGTTATCTGAGATTTCTACCGAAACCAGGTCGTCAACTTCGTAGAAACGAATTTGTGTTTCCCCATTTTCGTTTCCATAGGATATGGAATTGCTGATCAGGTTGGTCAATACCTGCGCAATTTTTCCCCTGTCGGCGCGCACCATGATCTCCTTATAGTATTCTTTGGCGAAACGCAATTTGATGTGTTTTTCCTGTGAACGGAGTTCCAAACTGTCCATCACTTCTTTGGCCAATTCTTTCAGGTCGAATGGACGTAAATCCATTTTCAGATCGTTCACTTCCAGCTTGGTTAGTTCATCCAGGTCATTCAGGATGTTGGTCATCCGGTCAATTGCTTTGGAAGCGCGTTCCAGGAACATCCGGTTAACGCGTTCGTCCTCCAATCCTCCTTCCAATAGGGTCAAGACATAGCCCTGAATAGAGAAGACCGGGGTTTTTAATTCATGCGCCAGGTTTCCGATGAACTCACGTCTGAATTTATCCTGTTCCTGGAGCTGCGTTATCTCGGATTTACGTTGGTCGCTCCATTTTTTGGATTCTGCTTCTGCATTTCCAATAATATCCTCCGACATATTGATATACAATTTTTCATCCGGAGTTAATTTTCCTTTTCTGATAGAACGGTAAAGAATGCGCAAACGGTTGTAAATGAATCGTCTGAAAAGAAAGTAAAAAGCAATGAAAGTGCCCAGTGATCCCAAGAGGGTGACAGATACGAATACACCTGCCGGTATCGGATAAATGAAGTTGACGACGATGAGAATGAGAGCTAACCAAACTGCAACGATGGCACTTCCTAAAAGAACAATGGTAAACGGATTTAATTTTTTCACTTTTCAGAAAATGTATAACCAACACCTTTAATGGTACGAATATACGATTCTCCTAGTTTCTCTCTTAATTTTCGAATGTGAACATCAATTGTACGTTCACCGACAATGGTTTCATCACCCCAAACAGTTGTCAGGATTTGTTCCCGTGTAAACACTTTTCCCGGTCTTGAAGCAAGCAATTCGATCAATTCAAATTCTTTTTTAGGTAATTGAATCTCTTCATCGTTCAGGAATACCAGGAATTTCTCCCGGTTAACGGTAATGGAAGATGTTTTGATTTCTGCTTCACCACCGTTGATACGTCCGGCTCTTCGCAATAATGCTTCCACCTTTGATACCAGTAAACGTGGTCGGATCGGTTTAGTGATATAATCGTCCGCTCCGGCTTCGAAACCGGCAACCTGTGAATAATCTTCTGCTCTTGAAGTCAGGAAAGCAATTAAAGGCGAATTCAATTGCAGGTCTTGTCGAATAGTCTGACATGCTTCGATTCCATCCATTCGTGGCATCATCACGTCCATCAGGATCAGATCGGGAGACACTTTTTGGGCCATTTCGACTCCTTCAAGCCCGTCATTGGCAACAAATACTTTATATCCTTCCCGCTCTAGATTATACTGTAAGAATTCCAGAATATCTTTCTCGTCATCCACTAAAAGTATGGTTTGTCCCTTACTCATTTGCATTGTGCTCCTTGTTAAAGTTTGAGCAAAAGTATCCTTGTAACTTTCCTTTATAATTACTGCTGTGTTACGAAATAATTAATTAATACGGGATGGATTATTTTAATGTTAAGAATTCAAAGCGATACCCGATATATCTATGAAGCAAACGAATTGATTAACTTTACGGCATGACATTTCGATATGCCCTGGAACTTGCTTATCGCGGAACGAATTATCACGGTTGGCAGATTCAACCGAATGCTTCTTCTGTTCAGCAGGAAATAGAAAAAAGATTGTCCCAATTGATGGGGAACAATCCGGTTTCTGTTGTGGGGTGTGGCCGAACAGATACCGGAGTTCATGCGTCATATTATGTCTTACATGTTGATGTCGCTAAGGAATTGGATCCGGACCAATTGGTTTATAAGTTGAATAAAATGCTTCCGGACGATATCGCTGTTTTTTCAGCTCAGGCAGTTTCAGATGAATTCCATGCCCGGTTTTCAGCAATATCACGAACATATCATTACTTCATCCATCAAAAGAAAGATCCATTCTTACTGGATAGTTATTACCTGGCAACAGAGATTGATTTTGTTGCTATGAACCAGGTTGCAAAGACACTATTGGGAAAACAGGATTTTACTTCATTCTCGAAATTGCATACGGATGTTAAAACCAATATTTGTACGGTCTCAGAAGCAAAATGGAATCAACTTACAGCAGATAGCTGGTACTTTGAAATAAAAGCAGATCGCTTTCTCAGGAATATGGTTCGGGCAGTAGTCGGGACTTTACTTGAAGTCGGTTATGGGAATCTGGATCAACAGGATCTGCTCCGGATTATTGAATCCAAAGATCGGGGTGAGGCTAAATTGTCGGTCCCGGCCAAAGGTTTATCCCTGGTTGATATTCAATATCCGGAAGAACTGTTTTCGAAATCGAACAGGTGATATGAGTTTTAACAGACATATCGCCCTATTGCTGACTTTCTTTTTCGTCGGTATTTCACATACTCAGATAACCTGGGAGCCTGCCTACAAAACCTTTTCGATCAAGGAAGGGTTACCGAGTTCGGAAACTTACTTTGTTTATCAGGAGCGCAAGGGATATATGTGGTTTTGTACGGACCGGGGTGTAGTAAAATACGACGGATTTCACATGGAAGTGCTTACTACCAAAAACGGCCTTCCCGATAATGTTATTTTCTGGGTTTATGAAGATTACAAAGGGCGAATTTGGTTCGTTGGTTACAATGGCTTATTGAGTTATTATGACAATAAAAAGCACAAAGTGATCAAATACAAATACAACCACTTGATTTCCGACTATATTGGGAATAACCTGTATCCCTTTAAAACCTTTACAATAGATAAAAAAGACAATGTATTCTTCAGCTCGGGAAATAATGGAATTTTGAAAATAGATGCGAAGGGGAAAACACATGTATCCGTATTTAAAGGAGATCCGCTAACATTTAATTTGGTTAACGGAACTTACCTTTCAACCTTTGATATTACCCTGGCCCGATTCCATCAGCAAAAATTCCGGGGAATCATCAGGAAGAACGGCAGGTTTGTACAGAAAACCTTAAATGCGGAGGCATATAAGCACGATATGCAAAGCTACCTGAGCGAATTGAAAGTTGTCAATGGAATCAGGGTATTAAGGATTCAGGATTGTTTCTACGATGTGGACCATCCCGATCAAACACTTTATTTTCCGGGATCTACGGGGTATTTTCCAGTTAAGAAAGACTTATGGATTACCACTGTAAACGGTACGTACAGACTGAAGAATATTAAAAAACACGGTTTTTTTAATGCTCCCAAACAGTATTTATTACCAGGATTCAGAGTTTCTGCGGTTTTTGAGGACCGGGAAAAGGGGTTGTGGTTTTCAACGTTGGATAAGGGAATTGTCTATATGCCGAATTCGGTTGTGAAGAATATCTCTGTTTTTGAGAATTCAAAAGAAGTAGACGTGACGAATATCGCAGTAGATTCTCACAAGGACATTTTTTATTCGAACCATTGGGGAATCTTTCGATTAAAAGATCATCATCCCTTATTGACTGCCAACCATATTTCCAGAAATATCATTTCCCGTATGGGTAATGTTCTTCTCATATCCCAAACGAAGAAAGAACTTCCGATCGATGTCACCAATAAGAAATTTTGGCACATTCCGAACCATTACGATAATTTCAATGAGCACGATACCAGTATGCTTATCTGTGCCTCACTAATTATGCGGATCAATCTGAGAGGAGAAATGGACACGCTCTACGATTATTTTACCTCAAAAAGATACAGCAAGCACCTGCACCATTTTTTTGAAACCGTTTGTTCTTCTGACGATGGAATTGTTTTTGCAGGAAATGCAAAAGGAATATTTTGTTTGAAACAAGGACTTTTGGTCAATTCAATGTTTCCAAAAGCAATCCGTGAGAATCGCGTTTCCTGTGTTAGGTACTCAACAGAACTGGGATTGGTGATTGGCACTCGGGGAGAAGGAATTTACCTTTTCAAAAATGGTAAAATAACACACCATATTACGAGTGAAAACGGATTGTTGAGTGACCAGATCAATAAAATTGAGATCGAAAAAAAAGGGAACACCTGCTGGATTGCTACCAATAACGGGGTATCAAAGTTGTTTTTTATAGGAAATAAATATGTCCGGATCCATAATATATTAAATGCTAATGGTCTTGCAACCAATGAGGTAAATAATATTTGCCTGGATAATGGAACGGTTTACCTTGCTACCAAAAAGGGAATTTCCAAATTTCCGGCGGACTTGGGTTTTTTGATCAATCCCCTGAAAAAGCAGGTCTCGGTAAAAGAATTAAGCGTTGATGGAACTGTGATCTATCCGAATTCTCACTACCTGGAAGTTGCCAGTAATTCAAAAATGATCCACATTGAATTGCGCTCAACAAACTACAAAAGTATGGGGAGTCAGAAATACAAGTACCGCCTTTCGATTGATGACAAATGGACCTATGGAAATACCGGAAGTATTGACTTCTATGATTTAACTTCAGGAGATTACAAGCTCGAATTGTCTTATATGAATGACAACGGAATTTGGCAAAAGCCTTATAGGATACTCACGCTTCATAAGCGACCTAAATTTGTTGAGACCTTTTGGTTTTACCTTTTGCTGGTTCTAGGGAGTTTTTTGCTTGCGTTTACACTTTTTAGAATAAGAGTTGTTCAGATTAACAGGCAAAGAAAATACAAGCGTCAGATTGAAAAGCTAGAACAAAAGGCCCTTTTGGCCCAGATGA
>CBFGPJ010000080.1:0-8940 GCA_965650615.1 uncultured Fluviicola sp.
AAAAGGCATTGACATGGTAGATGATTCTGCAAAAGTACTGAACTCCATCATTATTCCTCCCTGCTTCATCGGGAAGGATGTGATTCTTGAGAACTCGGTTGTGGGGCCGCATGTTTCACTTGGAAAAGGTTCCATGGTTACTAACTCCATTATCAAGAACAGTATTTTGCAGCAGCATTCCATTATTGTTGATGCCAATTTGAAAGACTCCATGCTGGGTTCACATTCAAAATACAAAGGTTTGGCTCGGGATTTGAGCTTAAGTGACTATTCAATAATTAGCTGATGAAACAGTTCCTTTACATAGCTGCACTCCTTCTTATTTTCACTTCCTGTGGAACAAAGAAAGTTGCTGTCGGAAAAACGAATTCCCAGTATGATCTGGCTTACATTCAGACTTTTCACAATGCAATGCGTTACAAAGTAAAGGGACAATTAAATGATGCTATTCTGGCCTTTGATTCCTGCCTCGTGATCCGGCCAACGGATGATGCAGCAGCTTTCGGATTAAGTCAGTGCTACCTGCAACTCGACAATAAAAGCAAGGCTGCCGAATACACCGAACTGGCAAGCAAACTGGACCCGAACAATATTTGGTATACCCAGGAATTGGGATACATGTATTACAACCAGGGGAAGTTTACAGAAGCCGAAAAGTGCTTTGCAAAAATGGTCAAGGCACAACCCAATAACGTAGATTGGTTATTTGCTCATGCTGAAATCCTGAAGCGCCTGGGCCGTCAGACCGATGCGATCAACTCATTGAATAAGATGGAAGACCAGTTGGGTGTACTGCCTGATTTGGCTATCCAGAAGTTTGAATTGTACGTTTCTCTGAAACAAGACGAAAAAGGAATTGCTGAAATTCAAAAAGCACGGGAAGTTTATCCCGATGATCTGAGCTTGATCGGAACACTTGTGGATTACTATTTTTCGAAAAGAGAAATCGCCAAAGCACAATCCATGCTGGTCGAACTGGTGAAAAACGACCCGTCGAATGCACGCGCAAACCTGGCATTAGGTGATTTGTATTACCGGCAAATGAACAAACCGGAAGCATACAAGTATTTCACTGCTGCCTTCCAGGGAACGGGTGTGGATCTTGATACCAAAATGTCTGTCTTGCTGGACTTGTATGAAAAGCAGGTCCCGGTGGATAAAGAATTGATTAACCTGGCAGATTTGCTCATCGCAAGTTATCCTGATAATGCAAAAGGCTACTCTGTAAAAGGCGATTTACTGCTTCGGAACGGTCAGAAAGAAGAAGCACTTGCAGCTTATAAAAATGCCCTGAAGTTTGAAGAGAATAAATTCCCGATCTGGAACCAGGTATTGATGCTGGAATATGAGTTAATGAAATTTGAAGATCTGTACAAAGATGCACGTGCATGCAGCGCCTTGTTCCCGACTATTTCGAGCGTACAATTGCTGTATACGATTGCCTGTGTGCAATTGGATCATTTTCAGGAGGCAATTGATGCAGCCGATATGGGCAAAGACCTGGTTGTAGACGATCCTGCAACAGAATCCGAATTTTATGCTCAAAAAGGAGATGCGCTGTTCGGGTTGAAACGTTATACGGAAGGTGCCGAAGCCTACGATAAAGCATTAGCTCTTTTCCCTTCCAATTCCCTGACGAAGAATAATTATGCCATGCGACTGGCCCTTGCAAACATGGATCTTCCCAAAGCTGAAAGGTTGATCAACGAAGCACTTGACGGTAAATCAAATCAGGCACCCTATGTGGATACGAAAGGCTTGATCTACTTTAAACAAGGTAAATTCAAGCAGGCGTTGGAACAATTTACAATTGCAGACGAACTGGATAAAGAGAACAAAAATTACATCGAGCACATGGGTGATGCATTCTTCAAATTGGGTGACACTTCCAAAGCGCTCGAATTATGGAAAAAGGCACTTACACTTGGATCAAAGAATAAATTACTCACCAAAAAAATTCAATCAAAAACGTATGTCGATCCGGAATATTAAATGGTTGGGAATTGCTTTGCTGGTCCTTTTGGTTTCTTGTGCAAGGAGGCCCGTTGCAGACAAACCGATCAAGCTTGAAAAACGAAAAACAAGTGAGTTGATCCAGGCAATGGACAGTATTTCCGGTATTCGTCCGAATTCGTTTTACACAAAAATCAAATGCCATTTCTCAGATACAAATCGAAGAGTAAGTTTCAAGACTTCTATTCGTGCTGTGAGAGACAGCGCTATTAATCCGATCATTACCTATGCCGGAATTCCGATTGTAAATTCATTGATCAGACGCGATTCCCTGTTTATTTCCAACCGGAAAGACAAGTGTGCCATCCGCACCACAATGGGTTACATCAAAGAATCTTTCGGTGTGGATTTCGACTACCGGAATATTGAAGAATTGTTACTCGGATTGCCGGTTGCATACGATACCGCTCAAAAATATTTCCAGATCAATGATCCCTATAATTACATTATCTCATCACACCGGAAACGCATTATCCGAAAAGAGAGCAGGGATGAGAATAATCCCAACAGGAACAACCGGCACGAGCGGGACAATACAAATCCACGCAGGGACCGGAACAACAACGAGGAGGACGAAAACAATGTCATAATCCGTTACTTCATTCATCCATCGCTGAAAAGCATCAGCCGTTTGGTGATTGACAGCCCGGAAGATACTACGCATATTTCCGTGGATTATATTGACCGGGATACAGTAGATACATACCTAATACCAAAAGAAGTAGTCATTGATATTGTAACGGCACGGAATCATATCGTTCTAACAATGGATTACGATAAAACAGAAATAAACACACCTCAGGAAATTTACTTTGTAATACCGGAAGAATATGGTGACTGCAATTCTGAAAAATAGCCTGTTTATCCTTTTATTGACAAGTACAGGCTTTGTCTGGTCGCAAAAGAAAAGTGATCAGCTCCAGGCTGAACAAAACAAGCTGGAAAAGAAACTTTCCACTACAAAATCCTTGTTGGATAAAGTAAAAAAGGGAACGGAATCTTCTTTGAATGAATTGAAGTTAATTGAGAACCAGGTTAAAAACCGGGAACTCCTCGTCCGGAATTTTGACAACCAGATCCGCAGTGCCGAGCTAACGATCTCTTCCAAAGGAGACCAGATCAAAGAGCTTCAGAAACGCCTCGTACGCTTAAAGGAACAATATAAGAAATTGCTGATTTATGCTTACAAACACCGCAATAAATCGGCAAAAATGATGTACATCTTTTCCTCCTCCAATTATTTCGAAGCAGTGAAAAGAACCTCTTACTTAAAACGCCTTTCAGAAATCCAGCAAAAGCAATTCAAAGTCATTCTCCAAAACGAAAAAACAATTCACCGGGAAATCAAAACGATCCGGGAAGAGAAGGACCATAAAAAATTGTTACTGGAGGAGAAAATCATTGAAAAGAAGCAAATAGAAAAAGATAAGTCCACGAAACAACTCGCACTGGAAAAATTACGTAAAGATGAGAATGCATTGATGGCGGAATTGAAAGAGCAGGAACGTCAGAAAGCAGAATTGAAGCGCCGCATTAAACTGGCTATTGAAAAAGAAATTGCGGAGGCTGAAGCAAAGGCCAGAAAAGAAGCAGAGAAAAAAGCTTCCCTGGCATCAAAAAGTACCAGCAGCTCCACTCCGACCAAAACAACTGCCACTTCTACTCCGACAAAAAAAGAAGTTGCATTCACGGATACCAAGGAGAACATTGCTCTCGGTAAAAGTTTTGAATCAAACAGGGGGAAATTGCCCTGGCCGGTAGCAAAGGGTTCCATTACGGAAAACTATGGTAAAAATGCACACCCGACTTTACCGAATGTATACACCAACAACAACGGAATTGATATCGGAGCTCCTAAAAATTCACAGGTAAGGGCCGTTTTTGAAGGAGAAGTAACCAGTGTTTTGAACATTCCGGGAGCAGGAAAGGTGATCATTATCAAACACGGAGCTTACAGAACCGTTTACAGTAACTTACAGGAAGCCTATGTTTCTGTGGGTGATAAAGTCAGTTCAAAACAGTCGATCGGATCTCTGCTTGCCGATGAAGAAGGAAATCTTTCTACTTCACACTTCGAAATTCACCAGGTTGTTGAAGGATCGGTGCAGCGCATCAACCCTACTTTGTGGCTGGCACAATAAGATCCGTTTTGCAGCTTGTATAATTTTCGTAACCTTCATGAGCATCCAAAAGTTCTGACTTTCTGAGAAAACACACGTGTTCTCATTATTCACACATTCGTATTGAAATGTTAATTGGTTCATTTAACGCCTTTTATGAATCATTTTTCCAGGTTTTTGAAGTAATTTTATGCCTGCGTAAGAGAATCACATTTGATTCAAATTAAAATTTGTAATCGTGTTAGAATAATGAACAACTTTCTATCCTTAACTCTCCTGGTTAGTTTATCGGTGTTTTCCTCATTCGGGCAATCCGGTCCTGCCGGTGTTGGAACTTCTGCTACCAACGTGTTATGGTTAAAAGCAGATGCCGGTACCAGTACTTCAACAAACGGTGCTCCTGTTACTTCATGGAATGATCAATCCGGGAATGGCGTGGTACTGAGTCAAAATACGGCGGTCCAACAGCCTTTGTTTGTAAATTCACTGATGAACGGATTTCCTGCTATTGAATTTGATAACAATAACGGTACCGGGCAGAATGACTACTTTTCTACTCCGGACAATCCCATCTTTGATAATACTAGCGGTTACAGTTTCTTCACCGTCACACGTATGAAAGGATTTGGAAACGCCCAATCCATTATCAGCAAACGGATCAACTTTGGGAACGAAGAGGCTTTCATGATCTTCTTTTATTCAGCAAATGAGCTTACTATTGATATTGATAACGATAACAACCGTTTTTCGAGCAACACCTCAAGTAATATCAATACCAATAAAATTTACGATGTTTTCTATGACGGAACATTGACTTCAACACAGCGGGCATCTATCTATGACCAGGAACAATTGCTGATTACTTCTTCCGAAAGCAGTACCGCAATCCCGGACAAAAACTCTCCGTTAACTGTGGGATCCACTCATGTGGGAGATCCCCGGTCCTTTAACGGGTATATTTCCGAAATCATCATGTATCGCACAAAACTGAACGATGCACAACGGATCATTATCAATAATCACCTGTCGGCGAAATATGACATTCCCTTAAGCTCCAATGATTTCTATGCAGGTGATAACCCCGGAAACGGTGATTATGACCGCAATATTGCAGGGATCGGAAAGGATGCTTCCGGTGGTTCAAATCTTCAATTCGACCCGTCAACTTGTGCCGGAATGGGAATTCAATCTGTTTCAGGATTAGATAATTCGGATTACATCCTGGCAGGACATGCGTTTCCCTCGAATAGTGAAATAACGACCGATATTGCGGGAATCACAGGAATAAATGTTTCCCGTTGGCAGCGTATCTGGTACATTGATATTACCAACAGCGGAACTTCACACACTACAAACATATCCTTCGATATGAGTGATGCGGGAATGGCAGGTGTCAATTTGGGAGCGGTTTCAAATTATATTCTCATTTACCGTTCCGGACAAACAGGAGTATGGACAGAAGTTGCCGCAGCCACTTCAATTACCGGAGATCAAATTCTATTTGCAAATCAACCTTTAACCCTGGATGGCTATTATACGTTGGCTACCAAGGATTTTACCATAAGTCCGCTTCCGGTAGAATTGGTTTCCTTCTATGCCGTTTTGATGAATGATCGCCAGGTAGCTGTGAGCTGGCAAACGGCAAGTGAATTGAACAGCAACTATTTTGAAGTGTTGCGTTCTGCAGACGGACAGAACTGGTACGGTATCGGAACAGTTCCGGCAAACGGAGTTTCCCAGGTAACACTTGATTATGCACTTTTGGATCAGGCTCCATTATCAGGAATTTCTTATTACCGGTTAAAACAAGTCGACATGAATGGTTCATTCCATTTATCCGAAATTCAATCCGTCAATAACGGCCTAAAAGTAAATCGGGTAAAAGTGTATCCGAATCCAACGGATAAAGGCTTGGTAACAGTGGTTTCAGATGAACCAATTTCCAGCTTATTCGTTTATGACGCTCTTGGAAAAACCGTTTTCGAAGCAACGATCGATTCGGATGATACCTATTTATTGGACACGCAATCTTTTGAACCGGGAATGTATTGGATTAACCTGAATGGTGAGAATTATAAGCTGATTGTTCGATAGAAATTATCATTATAAATTGATGAATTATCAAGGGACTTTCCCGAATTTTCGGGACTCAGTCTCCTTGATAATTTATAATTGATCATTAAATCTTTATTCCGACCACGCAAATATCGTCTACCTGTTCCTGCTTTCCCTTCCAGTTATTGTAGTGAAAAAGTAACTCTGCGCGTTGTTCCCGCAATTCAAAATTGCAAATAGAGGTCAGCAAATTCCGGAAACGCTGTCGATTGAACTTTTTCACATTCTCACCACCGAATTGATCTGTGTACCCATCCGAAAACAGGTAAAACTGGTCTCCTTCCTGCAAACCGAAATGAATGGTCTCAAACTCCTTCATTTCTTTCGAAGTGTGCCCGATTGAATCCGGACCTTTCTTGAATTCAACCAATTCACCTTCTCTTAACAGGATCAATGGTCTTCCCGCTCCACAAAATGATCCTTTCATCTGTGAGAGATTGAATTTACAAAAAACCAGGTCCATCCCATCACGGGTTGTTCCTTCTGTCAGGTGTTCATTAAACAAACTGGTCAATTCGCGATCCAACAATTCAACAATTCTTGCCGGATCGGAAAGGCCTTCCAGGCGGATAATTTGTCTGAGCAACGCATTTCCTGCAATGTTTACCATTGCTCCCGGAACACCATGACCGGTACAATCACCGACAGCGAAATACACGTCATCGTGATGCTGGAAGATCCAATAGAAATCACCGCTTATAATGTCTTTTGGCTGAAAAATGACAAACGCATCTGAAAAGATGTTTTGGAAAATGCGCTCGTTTGGTAAAATACTGCGTTGCAAACTACCGGCATAACGCATACTCTCATGCAAAGTTTTAGCCTGTTGTTCCAAATAAGCAATTCGATTGGCAAGTTCTGCAGAAACCAAAGCGGGTTCTGATGAGGGAACTTGCTCTTCCAAAACGAGCGTGTTCATCGTGTAAAAAATAAAATTGAAAAAATTGTGCTTGTTTGTTGAAGGATTTTCAGAGGCTCAACAACCTCTATGCGATTCAGACCCTAAAGGAATGGGATGTAATACGCATTCGCCAAATGGAATGGCGCGTAAAATTTCGATATGTAGAAATGAAATTCACGTTGTAAAACTAAACAATTTTTATAAATTCCGAATGCCTAATTACGAATTATTCATTCCACGATGTCATCACGTGAAAAAAGTAGGGGCGCGATTAATCGCGCCCCTACTTTTTATTATCCTTTCAAAACCTCCCGGATCGTTTGCTCAAAATGGGCTATCGGCTGTGCGCCTGAAATAGCATATTTACGGTCGAAAACAAAGAATGGAACTCCACGCACTCCAATTTGCTGCGCTTCTGAAATATCGTTTCTGACTGCATTTGCAAATTGCGTTTCATCCTTCAGGACGTCTTTTACATCCAGGGGGTTCAATCCTACACCAACACCTAATTCCATTAACGTATTCGTGTCGTTCAAATTTCTTCCTTCTGTGAAATACGCTTTGAAAAACGTTTCTTCCATCGTATCTCCCAATCCTTTCGTTTTGGCTAATTGAATTAAACGATGTGCATCAAAGGAATTGGAGATCACTGCTTTCTCGAAATGATAATCAAGTCCAACCTCAGCTGCACGGGCAACTACTCCGGCATGCATTTGTTTGGATTCTTCTACCGATATTCCCTTTCGTTCAGCCAGGTATTCGTAAACGTTCTTATCCGACTGTGGGACGATTGTCGGGTCCAACTGGAAACTCTTCCATTCAATTTCAAACGGTTCGTCGGGAAACTGGCTCAAAGCAGCTTCCAAATGTCTTTTTCCGATATAACAAAACGGACACATGATGTCCGACCAAATTTCAATTTTCATGAAACAAAGTTAGGTCAATTTACCCTGGTAAATACGAACTTAACAATTGTTGTGTCAGTTGATTTGAGGGAACCTGGTTTATCGGATGAACCCAATCCGGGATGACTTCAAAACTTGAATTTGCCAGCAATTCTTTGACTTGTTTTGTTTCGGCTTGTGTTACCATCACATCCCTTTCACCAAGCAATAAGCGGACAGGAATGTGAATATTCCCGAAATCGGTTGAGTTCAAAGCAGGTTTACTTCCCAGCTCCAGCATCATCTTTGCAGTACGTTGAAGCAGGACTTTCCATACATCTTCTCCGTGAAGTGTTTTCAAATAATTTGCAAATGCCGGTACTTTTTCTTCGATCTTTTCCGCGTTTAACATCTTCGCTTCTTTCTCAGCGCTCTCCGGATTCCAATCGAATTTCGTACCCAGGGTCACGATCTTCTCAAAGCTGTTTGCTTCCTGGCTTTCCAATTTCAATGCTACATAACCACCCATACTGTATCCGAAAATCAACGGTTTCCGAATATTGTTTTGCTGCATGAATTGCTTCAGCTCCCTGGCAAATCCTTCGATCGAAAAATCAACCTCACCAATATCAGACTTTGTTCCGTGGCCGTTAAAATCGAGTGTGTAAATGTTCAGCTGTTCTTTCAATTGAGAAACCAATTGTTCAAATTGCGATTGGGCGCCAAGTGCTCCGTGAAGAATGATCAAGTTTTTCATATGCGAATATAAAAAAGAAATCCGTCTCCCATCTTTATTACAGACGGAAGACGGATCCGGGCAAGTTTGAGTTACAGCGCCCTTTCTCTTTAGTAGGGTGGGTTAATTGGGGGTTTCTTATTCAACAGTTACCAAGATTTTGGAAATATT
>CBFGPJ010000081.1:0-8904 GCA_965650615.1 uncultured Fluviicola sp.
CTGGTTCAGCAATACGTTTCGAACTCAATAAACCGGTCAATTTGAATATCAATTTTGTAGGTGGAAAGGCAGACTTTTTAACCAGTTCATTTCCGAACCTCGAAAAATTGAAAACAATCATGCTGGAAGACACCACGCTTTATGTAAAATTACACGGTCATGTTTGCTGTGATAATGATATGCCACTATCGGTAGAACGTGCCGAAGCAGTGATGCATTATTTGATCGGCAATGGAGTAAATCAAAACCGGATGATTGCCGAAGGATTTAGTAACAGTATGGAAATCGTTCCGGACGACTCAGAGGCTCACATGTCCATGAACCGAAGAGTGGAAGCAATTTTTTACCGGAAAACAGAGTGATTTTTTCTCCCGCAGATTACACAGATTTTATAAGTGTTCTATTGTGTGATAATTTATTTCACATGTTCTGCAATTCAAATTTTTGAATAATAATTTTCAGGTGTATTTCTGCGCACCTCTGCGTAATCGACGGGAATATTAATCTTCTATATAAACACGGTGCATCCGTCTTGACAATCCCGTCATCACCTCATACGGAATCGTATCCATTGCTTTTGCAAAGGCATCCATCGGTTGATTTTGGCCAATGATTTCGACCTGGTCATTGATTTTCGCGCTCACAGAACTGATATCCACCATGATCATATCCATACAAACACGTCCAACTACCGGACATTGGATTCCGTGAATATAAACAGAACCTTTCCCGTTGCTTAAACTGCGTCTGAATCCATCTGCGTAGCCAACAGGAATAATTGCAATAGTCATATCTTCAGCCGCTTCGTAAGAGATTCCGTAACCAATAAAATCTCCTTTCGGAACGATTTTGATCTGGGAAATCGAACTGTACCAGGAAACACTTGCTTCCAGTGAAGGTTTCAAATTCGTGTTTTCGGTGTAGCCATACATGGAAATTCCCAGTCGGATCATGTCATAACAATGTTCCGGGTAGCGCAAAGAACCTTCCGAATTGAGAATATGTGCCTGGAAAGAATCCGAACTGTGTTCCCTGAAATAGGAAACGATCGAATCGAAAGAAGCCAGTTGTTTTTGGGTAAATGAACTGTGATTCGGATTATCGGCATCAGCCAGGTGTGAGTAAATTCCTTTGATCTGTACTTCAGGTTGTGAATTGATAACTGCCAAAACACGTTCTTTATCTCCCGGTGCAAATCCCAGGCGGTGCATCCCGGTATCAAATTTCAAATGAATCGGATATGCTGAAATCTTACGATGGATCAAAGCCGTAATAAATTCGTCCAATTGCTCAAAGGAATAAATGGCCGGTTCCAGGCGGTATTCGATAATCAAATCGCTGTGTTCCGGATCCGGGTTCATCACTACAATAGAAGAAGAAACACCGATTCCTGCTTTACGCAATTCAACACCTTCATCTGCAAATGCCACTCCGAAATCCCGGATTCCGCTTTGCTGCAGGAAAGGAGCTACTTTGTCGGCACCCGAACCGTAAGATGAAGCCTTGACCATTGCCAGGACTTTTACATCTTTTGGTAAACGTGATTGATAGAAAGAAACGTTTCGTTTAATGGCACTTAAGTTAATTTCAACAATCGTTCGGTGTTTCAGGGCCTTTCCGCGTGCAACTTCATATTCAAATGCACGGTCCCGGTGTGCTTTCACCAAAACCACTGCGTTATGGAAGTTCTCCCACGGAATGGGCTTTCCTTCAGGAATGAAATGAAATTCGTCAGGATCAAATGATTGGATCAAACGCTCAATGTCTAATCGTTCGTGCTGATGTTTCTCGGATAAACCAATCACCACAATGCGTTTTTTATCCGGTGCCAATTGACGCTGATAGATCAATGCTTCACTCAAGGCATCCAGGTCCAGGTTGTATGTATCATTGATAATCGTGTTTCCGTTGACTCCTTCAAAAACCTCAATACGTAAAGCAAGCGTCGGAAGCGAATCAATGCGTTCCCGGATTTCCTCCGAATCCAGTTGCAGGTAAGTGAGGAATGTTTTTAAAACACCGAGCATTCCACTATATCCAGCAGGAAAACGATGGTTTTCGTAAGTGGAGCAAACCTGGAAGTTCCCGGGTAACCGATTTTCCAGGTCGGCAAATGAATTCGGAATAAAAGCAAGCCGGCAATCCCGGAAAAGCACCCATTTCTCCAATAAATGTTCTTCGTTATTCGTGAAATTCTCGCGATGTGCTTTTCCAAAAGCAGTGAAAATACCGTAATCCGGTTGAATCATGTCCTGGAGGATCTTCATTTCACCGGGTTTCGATATTCCCGCTTCAATAAAGGCAATGGAAGCACTTTCATGCATTTCCAAAAGGGATAAAGCAACACCCAATTGCGAATTGAAGCTCTTAGGGCTCCGTACCACTTTGAACTTATCTGAAATGCAGTGGAAGATCCATTCTTTGAACGTTGTTTTCCCAACGCTCCCTGTTATCGCAACGACCGGGTAACTAAACTGTTTCCGATGATGTTTCGCCAGTTTTTGAAGGGCAAGCAGGGGATCATTTACTTTAAAATAAACGGCATCCGCCTGGAATTTGACCGAAGAGTTTTTCGCAATTACAAAGAAGCGGATTCCTTGCTGATAAGCATGTTCAATAAAGTCATTTCCAGTTCTCGAATGACCGGATAGTGCAAAAAAGAGTGCTCCTTTTGCTTGTTGAATTTTGCGGGAATCAAAGTAAACATGTAAGATGGAGTCCAAGCTTGAACCAACTACTTCTGCTTCAACAATTTCAGCACATGCTTCAATGGAATAATTTAGTCTCAATGCTCAATTTTATTGTAACAACTTCGGCAAAGCGGTTCATATGTTTCAACTGCTCCGACCAATACCTGTCCTTCATCCTTTGTTGTCCGATGGGAGTATTGTGCTAAGTTACCACATGAAACGCAAATCGCATGCACTTTTGTGACATATTCTGCCATGCACAAAAGGTCCGGCATAGGCCCGAATGGTTTCCCGAGATAGTCCATATCCAATCCGGCAATAATTACCCGGACTCCTTGTCTGGCCAGATCGGTGCAAACCTCTATCAAACCGTTATCAAAGAATTGCGCCTCATCAATTGCAACAATGCGTTCTTTTTTCCAATGCCTGAGGATCTCTGCCGAACTTGTTACCGGGATAGCTTCCAGGGAAGAACCTTTGTGACTCACAACCTGTTCCTCGTGGTAACGATTATCGATAGCAGGTTTGAAAAGCAACAGTTTTTGTTGTGCAAATTCGACACGTTTCAAACGGCGGATCAGCTCTTCGGTTTTACCGGAAAACATCGATCCGCAGATCACTTCGATCCATCCGTTTTGTCTTGCTTCAGAAGGAATTTGCTCTAAAAACATCATTTTTCAGGGTTATCAACAATCCAATATAAACAACTATTCGCTTTTGAAACAAAAAGGGCTTTCCTGAATTGTAATTTTATACTGCAAAAATTGTGATTTCTCGCGTTTTATGAAGGGTGAGGTTTACAAGTTGTGACAAATGTTGAAAAATTTCGAAATACAGGAAATATGGAAATGCACGCATTGATCGAAGAAATTACAGCTTTATTGGTAAAGATAAAGTCTGGAGAAGCGACTCTTGGTGAATTGGAAGCTTTTGCAGCTGCGGCGGGTCAATTGAATGAGCGCGCAATTATTTTACGATATAAAGCGATGGAGGCGAAAGTTTATGGAACACCTGTTCCGCAAGCACCTGTTTCAGAAGCACCCGTTGTTGCAAAAGAAGATATTGTACCTATCGTAGAAGCGCAGGAAGTACATCCGGAACAACAGGAAGAACCATCTTTTGATTTATTCGGAATGGATACTACTGAGGAGATAGAGGACGAAGTTCCTTTCGAATTGGTTGAAGACTCCGCCGAAGCAGTAATTGAGGAGGAAGCGATTGAGCCATTTGTTGCACCTGTTCAGGAAACAGAGGAAGAAAAAGCTCCGGTTGTTTCAGAGCCGGCATTTGCAGCTCCGATTGAAAATACACAGGGTTTGCATCCGATCTATGGAAAATTGAATTCCAACGACGGAACACTGGCTGCACGATTGATGTCTGTTCGTTTGGAAACCCTGAAGGGTGCTTTCGGATTTAATGAGCGTTTGCAGATTATCCAGGAGTTATTTAACGGTTCGAATGATGAATTCAACAGCCTGATCGAACAAATTGAGAATATTTCTTCCAAAGAACAGGCAAGGTCTTTGGTAAGCAGTTATGCAAACAAGTATCATTGGGACGCAGAGAGCCAATTGGCTATTGAATTGGTCCAAAAAGTAGAACGCAAGTATGCATAAGTTTGGTTTTCTCCTGGTTTTCATTCCACTGTTCGGGTTCGGGCAGGTAGAGCAAGGCCGTTTAACGGTTGAAAAATTGTGTTCACCGGCTTTTCACGGTCGGGGTTATGTAAACGGAGGAGATTCCCTTGCGGCAAATTTTATTGCAGACGAATTTGGAAAAATGGGCTGTAAATTCTTTCAGAATTCTCCCTTTCAGCCTTTTCAATTCCAGGTAAATACCTTTCCGGATAGAATGGCTTGTTCCGTAAATGGCTTAGCGTTAGTTCCGGGAAAAGAATTTGTAGTTGATCCGGCTTGTCCGTCTTACTCCGTTGACAGTTTGAAAGTGTACCGCATTACAGTTGCAGAACTCTTTAACGGGAAGAAATTGAAAAATAAGATCAGTGAAGCAGCAATGAGCGGTTCAAAAACAGGTATCGGTTTTGCGTTTCAATTCAGTTCGTGGAAAGGAGATACGCTTAAGAAAGCCAGGGAATTAGCAAATACTTTGGGGCAATCCATCCCTGTTATCGAATTGGTAGATACCAAATTTACCTGGAGTGTGAGCCAGGAACAAAGCCGTTTTGCATTATTGCAGATTCAGTCAGCGGCTATAGATGCATCGCAGGATGAATGGATCTTTAGTATCAGGGTAGATGCAAAAATGCGCAACCACACGGCTCGAAATGTCATTGCATACGTTCCTGCAAAAAAGAAATCAAAAAAATATTTTGTATTCAGTGCACATTACGATCATTTGGGTCAGATGGGACAGGAAACTTATTTCCCCGGAGGAAATGACAATGCTTCTGGGACAGCACTTTTGTTGGAAATGGCTCGCTATTATGTGAAAAATCCCGCAGAAGTAAATATGGTCTTTATGGCATTTGCAGGTGAAGAGGTTGGTTTACTGGGAAGCCGCTATTATACCGAACATCCGATCTTCCCCCTGAAAGAAATTCAATTCCTGTTCAACCTCGATATTATGGGAAGCGGGGAAGAAGGAGTGACGGTTGTCAATGCGACTTTATTTCCCGAGCAGTTTGAGGTTTTGAAATCCATTAACGATAAGCAACAGTTCCTGCCGAAAGTTGCCTCAAGAGGCCCGGCAGCAAATTCGGATCATTACTTCTTTACACAAAAAGGAGTTCCGGCATTTTTCATGTATACCATGGGACCGAACAAGCATTATCACGATGTGTATGACACCTACGAAGAATTGAGCTTCAATAAGTTCAATATGATCTATCAGCTCCTGATTGATTTTGAGAAGGTAGTTGCGTGGAAGAGATAGTCCTTCATTCTGCATAAAAGCGGGATAACACAAATACGTTATATCATAATATTATGTATTCGTTATATAACGAAGAAGAAATACTGTTTTGAGGTAAAATCGGATTGCTGTGATCCGGACTCCCTTCCAGCAAGTACTCAAAAACAACCTTTTCAGGTATTTACTTAGATCCCGTCTGATATTACTTTTGAACTATCCTTTCGGAAGGAGTTGTTTCATAATAGGTTAGTTTTTTAGGTAAGTTAGTTTTCGTTTCCTTCCGGGAGTAGCTGCTGCTACAATAGATCATACCCATAATTGGTTAGATAAACACAGGAAAAGGAAACGTTCACTTTTCCTGTGCTTTTTAAATGTGAGTACGGGATAAGAATATTGTCAGATCGTTTTTGAATAGTGAGTTACGAGTCTTGGATTTGAAGTAATAACGGGTTATTACAAGAATTCAAGAGAAAGTAGATTGCTGTTCAAAAACGAAATGTTATACAGCCATTCTAAAAAAGACTTGAGTATGTTTTTTGAGAATTCTGACTGTATTCTTATATCGAATTCACGTTTTTATAGCTCTGTATTTTTGAGTATATTCACTCGCAACTATTTATGAAGGAAATGCGATTAATATTAGTCATCGGTTTTTTAATTTGCTCCAAAGCACTTTATTCTCAGGTATATCAAGGCAATGACAAGGTGAAAAGTCCTGTTCAAACAAAAGCTGCCAGTTGTGCACCGGCGAATAAAACCACCTACATGGAGTACAACAATGTACGCGCAATGGTACATACTGCCGGAAATTTGTGGCAGGTTCCGGGTCAAAATTTCTCTCAATATGAAATTCCTAAGAACTCAAAAATCATGTGTTTTTTCACATCTGCACTTTGGTTGGGAGGAACAGATATCAACGGACAGTTGAAATTGGCAGCATTGCGTTACCGTCAGGGACAAGATTACTGGACGGGGCCTTTGTCTAACGGTACTGCTGAGATTGACCCAAGTGAATGTTTGAAATACGATAATCACTTTACTTCAAGCAAGGATCTGGTAAGGCAATTTGATGCCTGGTACAATGCCGGAGTATCGGATCAGCAAAACGGGACGAACTTACAAACAACGAATTTCCCGAATTACAAAGTCCCTGAATTTATTAAGAACTGGCCCGCACACGGAGATGTGAGCAAGGGACAGGATTATAATTTGGCGCCTTTCTTTGACCGGGATAATGACGGAGATTACGAATGGGAAGAAGGAGATTATCCCTGGTATGATATTAACGGAACAAAGGATTGCAAAACGGACAGAAGAGTTTCTCTTTACGGGGATTTCAACATGTGGTGGGTGATGAATGACAAAGGAAATATTCATACGGAATCACAAGGTGAGCCGATCGGAATGGAAATTCGCGCGCAGGCATTTGCTTTTGCTACCAACGATGAGGTGAATAACATGACCTTCTACAACTACGAATTGATCAATCGTGGAACTCAAACGTTGTACGATACCTATTTCGGGGTTTTTGTGGATGGAGCGCTTGGTGATCCGTTTGACGATTATGTAGGTTGTGATGTAACACGCGGATTAGGTTATTTCTATAATGGAGATGCGGTAGATGCCGATAACCAGGGGTTCTACGGTTATGGGGCGAATCCACCGGCAGCCGGAGTCGACTTTTTCGAAGGGCCTTACCAGGATAATGATTCGATTGATAATGCGTATGGGATCGGATTGGGTGAAGCGTTGAACGGAATCGGTTACGGAGATGGAATTGTTGATAATGAGCGTTACGGAATGCGGCGCTTTTTATACTACATCAATTCCGGTGGCGGTGCAAATCCGAATCAAACGGATCCTACATATGCTGTAGATTATTACAATTTCCTGAGAGGGAGATGGAAAGATGGCACACCGTTTTATTATGGCGGGAACGGACATATTTCCGACCCGACAGTTAATCCGAACGTAACCTGCGATTTTATGTTCCCCGATGACACGGATCCTTTAGGATGGGGCACGGGTGGAATTCCGCAACCGATCTGGACGGAGCAAACAGCGAATAACTTGCCTTATGACCGCCGTTTCCTGCAATCTGCCGGACCTTTTGTTCTAAAACCAGGTGCTGTTAATAATATTACCGTTGGAATGGTTTGGGCAAGATCTGCCGGAGGTGATCCGTTTGAATCTGTTAAATCGTTGCGCCTGGCCGATGACAAAGCCCAGGCACTGTTTGAAAACTGTTTCCGGGTATTGGAAGGACCACATGCTCCCGAATTGACAGGACAAGAGTTGAAGAATGAATTAATACTGTATTTATCCAATGGTTCTGCATCGAATAATAAGCACGAGGATTACATGGAATATGATCCGTTCATTGTTACATCGGTTCCGAATGCAGATAAATATTATCGTTTCCAGGGATATATGATCTATCAGCTGAACAAATCAAATGTCAGTGTTTCTGACCTGGAAGATCCGACAAAGGCCCGTCTGGTTGCACAAGTAGATCTCAAGGATGGAATTAAACGCCTGGTAAATTTTGAATTCGATGAAAACCTGCAGGCATCATTTCCTGTGGAAAAAGTAAAAGGATCGGATCTGGGAATTAGTCATACCTTCAGGGTTACAGAGGATTTATTCTCATCAGGTGACCGCAAATTGGTCAACTTCAAACGCTATTACTTCATGGCAATTTCGTATGCATACAATAATTATAAAACATACGACCCAACTGATCCGGTTGCCCTGGATGGACAAAAGAAACCTTTCCTTGGAAGCCGAAAAGCGGCTATTGGTGAAGTGAAGGTCCTTGAGTTGATTCCGCATGATCCGGCTCCGGAATCTATGGGAACCATGCATTTGGCTTCTTATGGTCTGACACCACGTATCACACGTTTGGACGGAACCGGAAACGGAGGAAGAGAATTACAGTTGACTGCAGCATCAGAGAATGCGATTGTTGCCAACGGATTCAAAGGTGAATTGGAATACGATTACAACGGTGGACCGATCAACGTGAAAGTGGTGGATCCATTGAACGTAGTTGGAGGATACTTTGAGTGTAAGTTCCGTGATTATGTAGGAGTATCCGGAAACGGAACCGCACCAGCAGAGATCAAGGGAATTGATACGGCAAGCTGGGTAGTATACCGCTACGATACCAAAGGAGGAAACTTACTGGATTCGGTTACATCGGATGTGACGATCCAGCAGGGGAATGAACAGGTAGTTCCTAAATGGGGAGTTTCCATCGAAATTACCCAGGAAAAGTACTACTTCCCTTCTGCAGTAGCTTCATCGGTTTACTTGTATACCGATCCGTTATCGTCCAGTATTT
>CBFGPJ010000082.1:0-8898 GCA_965650615.1 uncultured Fluviicola sp.
TCCAGTCTTTGTTGATGATACAGTCTGCTGTGTGCGGAGCGTTCTTCAACAAGTTGTTCTCTTTATCGGCCTGACCGTTTTCGATCGCTGCGATCTCTGAACGGATCTTGATCATTGCTTCGATGAAACGGTCCAGTTCTTCTTTGTCTTCCGATTCTGTCGGTTCAACCATCAAGGTTCCTGCTACCGGGAATGATACCGTTGGCGCGTGGAATCCGAAGTCGATCAAACGCTTCGCCATGTCTGCCACTTCTACGTCTGCCGTTTTCTTGAAATCACGACAATCCAGGATCATTTCGTGCGCCACTGTACCGTTCTTACCGGTGTACAATACGTCGTAATGGCCTTTCAATTTCGCTGCGATGTAGTTTGCATTCAAAATCGCTGCTTCTGTAGATTGACGCAATCCTTCTGCTCCCAGCATTTTGATGTATCCGTAAGAGATCAATAAGATCAATGCACTTCCGTAAGGTGCTGCGGAAACTGCATGGATCGGTGTGCTTCCTCCTGCTGCAACAACCGGGTTGCTTGGCAAGAACGGAGCTAAATGTGCTGCAACCCCGATCGGTCCCATTCCAGGTCCACCACCTCCGTGAGGAATCGCAAATGTTTTGTGTAAGTTCAAGTGACAAACATCAGCACCGATATTTCCCGGATTTGTTAATCCAACCTGTGCGTTCATGTTTGCACCATCCATGTATACTTGTCCACCATTTTCGTGGATGATTGCAGTAATCTCGCGAATTCCTTCTTCGTAAACTCCATGTGTTGACGGATAAGTTACCATCAAACCTGCCAATTCGTTCCCGATTTGGTTCGCTACGGTTTTTAATTCTTCGATATTGATATTCCCGTTTTCGTCACAACCCGTTACAACCACTTCCATTCCAGCCATCACTGCAGAAGCCGGGTTCGTTCCGTGAGCAGAAGAAGGAATGATCATTTTTGTACGTTGCTTGTCGCCACGGCTTTCATGGTATGCCTTGATGACCATCAATCCTGCATACTCACCTTGTGCACCGGAGTTCGGTTGTAGGGACATTGCTGCAAATCCTGTGGACTCACACAAATCTTTTTCCAACTGGCGGAACATTGCGTGGTAACCAGCTGCCTGCTCAACCGGAGCAAACGGGTGCATATTTGCGAACTGAGGATTCGTGATCGGAATCAACTCGGAAGCCGCGTTCAATTTCATGGTACAAGATCCCAACGGAATCATGGAGTGAACCAATGAAAGGTCTTTATTTTCCAAACGCTTCAAATAGCGCATCATTTTGGATTCGGAATGATACTTGTTGAATGTTGCGTGGGTAAATACTGCATCCGTTCTCAATACCGAAGCACTTAATGCTGATTCCGCTGTTGGTGCGCCCGTTCCAAAAATGTCCAAAATTGCTGCAACATCTTCTTTTGTATGTGGTTCACCAAAGCTGATCGTCAATTCAGATCCGTTGATGATGCGGAAGTTCATTCCTTTTGCTTCAGCAGCTGCTTTGATTTTTGCCGTATCTACTCCTTTTACCCAAACAGTGTCGAAGAAAGAATCGGAACCAACCTGGATACCTGCAGCCTTCAATCCCAAAGCAGTTGAAGTTGCCAATCCGTTTACATGCTCAGCGATTTCTTTCATTCCCGCAGGACCGTGGTATACGGCATACATGGAAGCCATTACCGCCAGCAATGCCTGCGCCGTACAAATATTGGATGTTGCTTTATCTCTTTTAATATGCTGCTCGCGTGTTTGCAATGCCATACGCAATGCCATGTTATCATCAGCATCTTTAGATACCCCGATGATACGGCCCGGCAAGGTACGTTTGTATTCATCCTTCGCGGCGAAATATGCTGCGTGAGGTCCACCATAACCCATCGGAACTCCGAAACGTTGTGAAGAACCGAATACTACATCTGCTCCCAAAGATCCCGGAGATTTCAATAGTACCAACGAAAGGATATCTGCAGCGACTGCTGTTTTCAATCCGTTATTGCGGGAAATGAATCCTGCAACATCTGTAATATGACCGTATACATCCGGGTATTGAATGATCGCACCGAAATATGTTCCGTCATTGGTGAATGTTGTTTCATCACCTTCTACCAATTCAATTCCTAAATTGATTGCACGACCAAGAACAATCTCTTTTGTTTGAGGGAATACATTTTTCGAGATGAAGAATTTATTCACTCCGTCTTTTGCTTCCTGGCGTGAACGTGAGTTCCAGAACATGATCATTGCTTCAGCAGCAGCAGTTCCTTCATCCAACAGAGATGCATTCGCAATTTCCAATCCTGTTAATTCCAAAACCATCGTCTGGAAATTCAACAAAGCTTCTAAACGCCCCTGGGAAATTTCAGCCTGGTACGGTGTATAAGCCGTATACCATCCCGGATTCTCCAATACGTTACGCAAAATTACAGAAGGAACAATCGTTTCATTGTATCCTAAACCGATGAACGACTTGTATACTTTATTTTGAGCACCAAGTGCGGTGATGTGTTGCAAGTATTCTTGCTCACTCAAGGCATTATCGATCTTTAATTCTCCCGATAAACGGATATGTGAAGGGATCGTTTTATCTACTAATTCTTGAATTGATTTAACACCAATAGCAGCTAACATCTCAGATTTCTCAGCTGAATCAGGTCCAATGTGACGGGATGAAAATGCACTCATAAAAATTTCATTCTTTTTTGAAACTCACCTTAACTGGTAAGCAGGCGCAAAGATAGCGATTTTCACGCTTCATTATTTCGATTTAGTTTGGAATATTTGTTAAGTCAAATCAGAAGGTTTTTTTAGACATGCAAGAATGGAATTCAAATCCGCGATCGGTCTGAAATCCAGTTAAAAGTGATTGTGGCTTTCTACTTACAGCTTGCCTTTCTTTCCATCATTTCCGGACCACTCATTTGCTCGAATTCTTTGCATTTAGCTTTCTTCGTTTTGATGAGTTCTTTTATCTCTTTTTGTCCTTCGTTACTTAATGCTTTTGTACGCAGCTCATCGTATTTTGCATTGAGTTCATCACTGGCGCGAATGCAATCGCAAATGGAATCTTCCCCACAGGAAGTTACTACCAAACCAAAAAATACCGGAAAAGCTAAAAAACGGAGTTTCATCAAGTTCATTTTAAGTGAATTCCCGTTAAATTATGCACGTTTGCACACCATATAATGCAGGAATGATTTACTTTGCTATTGCAAACAAATGTAATCCATGCAAACAAAACTTCCAAAAGTAGGAACCACCATCTTTACAACTATGAGCCAAATGGCAAACCAGTATCAGGCCATTAATCTCTCTCAAGGGTTTCCCAATTTCCCAATTGATCCTTTGATTGAGGAATTACTGGCAAAGAACAGTAAAGAAAATGTGCACCAATACGCTCCAATGGCCGGTCTTCCGGTTTTATTGGAAGGAATTGCCCAAATGATTCATCGTGTTTACAAGAGAGAACTGAACCCGGCAACTGAAATTTTGGTGACTTCCGGAGCAACCCAGGGAATTTTTGCAACACTTCAGGCTTTGGTCCATCCCGGAGATGAAGTTGTGATCCTGGACCCGGCATATGATTGTTATAGTCCGGCGGTTCACTTGGCCGGCGGAAAGGCCATTCACATTCCGATGCGGGAAGATTTCACGATCGATTGGCGTGAACTGAGACAAACCGTAAACCAAAAAACACGTGTGCTTATCATCAATAATCCGCACAATCCGTCGGGTAAAATGATGAACAAAGAGGACTTTGATGCCCTGGTGCAAGTGATGATCGATCATCCCAACCTGATTCTTTGCTCCGATGAAGTTTATGAGTTCATTACGTTTGAGAAGAAGCACTTTTCCGCACATGATCATGAAATTTTGCGAAATAGAAGTGTCATTGTTTCTTCATTCGGTAAAACGTTTCATTTAACCGGTTGTAAAATCGGGTATATCATCGCTCCGGAATACATCTTGAAGGAAATCAAAAAAGTACACCAATACCTGGTATTCTCCGTAAACAGTGTCGCTCAGAAAACACTTGCAGAATACATTTCGGAAACAGATGTGACTACACTTGGGAAATTTTACCAGGACAAACGCGACCGTTTCAGAGAACTCATGACCAAAAGCAAGTTTGAATTTCTTCCGAGTGAAGGAACCTATTTCCAAACTGTCAGATATAATGCCATCTCGGATCTTCCGGATGTTTCTTTTTGTGAATGGATGGTGAAGGAGATTGGGGTAGCAGCCATTCCGCTTTCCGTTTTTTACGAAGAGTTGAACGATTATCACACAATCCGTTTTTGTTTTGCAAAAACAGATGAAACATTGATTCAAGCAGCTGAGCGATTATGCAAGATCTAAAAATCACATTTATACAGGCGGATCAAATCTGGGAAGATAAAACTGCCAATTTGAAGCATTATGAAGAGTTGCTAAAGTCCGTTTCTGAAAGTGACCTGATCCTTTTACCGGAAATGTTCCAAACAGGCTTTTCAATGAATACTAAAGGGCTGGCTGAAAAAATGGAAAGCAGTTCAAGTATTTCATGGTTGAAGCAACAAGCTGCACAAAACAATGCGGCATTCTACACTTCATTAATCATTGAGGAAGACGGAAAATACTATAATCGTGGCGTCTTCGTGGAACCAGGCGGAAAGATTACCTGCTACGACAAACGGAAATTATTCGGGATGGCAGAAGAGTCGATCCATTTTACTGCCGGTTCAAATGAAGTGATTGTAAATTATATGGGATGGAAGATCAACTTGCAAATTTGCTATGACCTGCGTTTCCCTGAGAATATCCGAAACGGGGAGATTGATGGCTTACCGGTTTATGATCTGTTGCTCTATGTAGCAAACTGGCCGGAAAGAAGAGTTCATCATTGGTCTACACTTTTACCTGCAAGGGCGATCGAAAATCAATGTTATGTCGCAGGATTGAATCGGGTTGGAACAGATAATTCGGGACTTTCCTATACCGGACAAAGCAAACTAATTAACCTGTTGGGAGAAGAAATTTCCAACCTTTCAGATTCTGAAAACGTCATTACACAGAGTATTAGCTACCATGAACAGGCGTTATTGCGTGAGAAATTACCCTTCCTGAAGGACAGCAATTACCGTTCGTTTCGTAATTAGTACCGTTTAATAAATAAACTGACCTTTTATAGGTCAAATAATTAAATTTAAAACTTCGTAAATTAAAGAAAACATGAAAAAACAAATTACTTTGTTATCGGGATTGTTGCTGGTTACTGGTGCATTTGCTCAAAATGCGAAAGTAAACGCTTCACCTCGAATGGCGCAAAAATTTACAACTGAGGCGCAAAAACCCGCACCGGTTAATTCAACTAACAAGGCTCTTGGTACACCTATCTGGTCAAGTGACTTCTCTACTCCAGGTGACTGGAATATCGACAATGACGGACAACCAGGTACAGGTAACTACGGTTGGAACATTAACTCAACAAAAGAAGGTTGGGCAAACAACACTACTCAAGGAATTATCAATTCCACTTCTGATGGTAATTTTGCTGAGTTAGGAAACGGAAACCCTACATTGACTCCAGGTACTCAAGCGTTAGACGTTGATTACTATTTGACTCAAGCTACACCGATTACGATTTCATCTCAAAACTTGATCTTGTCATTCATGCAAAACGGTGCATTGTTCAATGACTTGCAAGAATTCCAGATTTCAGTAGACGGTGGTACTAACTGGATTACTGTAGGTGATAACACAGATAAAGGAGTTTTATCTCAGTCTGGTGGTTCTCCATATGCTAACCCAACTCAGGAAACAATCAACCTGGCTTCTTTCATTCCTGGTGGATCTACATCACTTATGGTTCGTTTCCACTGGACAACACGTTTCCCTCAATCTGCAACTAACCCGAACGTATGGGTTACTTACGGATGGAACATTGATGACGTAGCAATCTCTACTCCGGCTGATTACGATTTAGCTATCACTAATGATTACTGGGGTTCTGAAGGTTTAGGATATTTCAAAATTCCTACAACTCAGATCGCTCCGATCGATTATTCTTTGAACGTTAAGAACGAAGGTGGGTCTTCTATGACAAACGTAACATACGGTGTTGCAGTTACAGGTGCCGCTACTTTTAACGGAGCAAGTGCTCCTGCTACAATTGCAGCCGGAGCTTCTGATAGTTTATTCTTAACTACACAGTTTACTCCAAGTGTTGTTGGTACTTATAACGTTGCAAGAACATTGACAGCTACTGATGTGGATGATGTTCCTACAAACAACGTATTGAACAACTTCTCTTTCGATGTAACAAACTACATCTATGCAAGAGATAATGGTGTTTCTAACGGATTCACAACTAACCAGGCAGATCCATTCGAAACAGGAAACTTGTACGATATCTGGACTGCTCAAACTGTAAAAGGTATTGACGTGAAATTTGCTACCGGTACACCGGTTGGATCTCAGGTTTATGTTAGAATTTACAAAAACGATATCGCTCAACAAGATCCGGTTTGGGTTGCTGAATCTCCTGACTTTGAATTGACAGCTTCTCAAATCAACACAAACTTGACTGTTTATTTAGGTTCTGCAGTTCCATTGGAGGCAAACACAACTTACTTTGTAATGGTTGGATCTTACTCTCCGGATGTAAGAGTTGCTAATGCAGGTACTTCAATTCCACAAACTTCATTCTTGTTGGATGGAAACGACATGGCGAACAGCACATTGTATTATCAAACAGAAACTCCATGGGTTCGTTTGAACTTCGATCCGTCTTTAGGATTGGATGAATTGACTTCTGCAACAGACGTAACAGTTTACCCTAACCCATTTGTTGGAACAACTGAAGTTAAATTCAACTTGAAATCTGACGCTAGCGTTTCTGCTGTTGTTACTGATCTTTCAGGACGTACAGTTGCAACAGTTCCTGCATCTCAAATGGCTGCCGGTTCTCAAACTATCGCTATCGACGGTAACAGCTTTGATGCTGGAGTTTACAATGTAACTTTGACAGTTGGTAACGAAACTTTGACAAAACGTATCGTTAAGAAATAATTCTTTCCCGATAGCTATCGGGACGATAATGAAATGGGGGCCTTGGTCCCCATTTTTGTATTTGTACTTTTGTTATGATGATTGAATGGGGTCTGGTCGGTTTGTTTTTGATGTGTTTTTTGGCATCAACGATTGTTCCGTTCCCATCTGAGGCGACACTATTATTCTTCTTAAATTCAGGAAATTACTCCCCGGTTTCTGTTCTTATTGTTGCAAGCCTGGGAAATTGTCTTGGAGGAAGTACCAATTATTTATTGGGTTATTATGGAAGAAAAATACTCAGTAAAAAACAATTCCTGCGAAGCGAATCCTTTATACAACGTTATGGTTCCTGGACGGCATTATTTTCCTGGTTGCCGATCATCGGAGATCCGTTGCTGGTTCTTCTTGGAGTTTATCGCGCACCCTTTTGGCTAACAATGAGTCTAATGTGTGCCGGGAAAATTATTCGTTATCTGATCGTATTCTGGACCTATCTCACTTTCACTTATTAAGGGCCAATTCTCGGGCAATCCGGTCAGTTTCCACATAATCATCATAGCTCGGAGCAGTAATAAACGGCGTTTGCAGCATTACCTTTTCGTTGATTCGTGCGATATCCAGGAAACCAACTTTTTCTTCCAAAAAGAGCTGTACTGAAATTTCATTTGCAGCATTTAAAGCACATGCCGCGGTTCCACCTTTTTTCAAAGCATCGTAAGCCAATTGCAGGTTCCGGAAAGTATCCGGATCTGCCTTTTCAAAAGTAAGCTGAGGATAATCCAAAAAATTGAAACGCGGAAATTCCGTTTTGAATCGTTCGGGGTAAGTCAGGGCAAACTGGATAGGTAACTTCATATCCGGAAGTCCCATTTGCGCCTTCATACATCCATCCTGGAATTGTACCAGTGAATGTACAATCGATTGCGGATGAACAATGACATCGATCTGTTCTGTCTTCAATCCGAAAAGCCACTTCGCTTCGATGACTTCCAGGCCTTTATTCATCATAGATGCCGAATCAATCGTAATCTTGGCACCCATAGACCAATTGGGGTGTTTTAATGCTTGAGCGGGTGTTACTGATTTCAATTCTGCAGCTTTCCAACCTCTGAACGGTCCGCCTGAGGCAGTCAGATAAATTTTTTCAACCGGGTTATGGAATTCTCCTACGAGACATTGAAAAATAGCGGAGTGCTCCGAATCAACCGGGTAAATATTAATTCCTCTGGCACGTGCTCTTTCAGTTACAAGTTCACCTGCAACTACAAGTGTTTCTTTATTGGCTAATGCGATGTCCTTACCCGCTTCAATTGCAGCAAGTGTTGGTTTCAATCCCGCGTAACCAACCAGGGCGGTTAGTACCACATCCACCTCATTAGATTCAACTACCTGGCAAAGTGCCTTACTTCCTGCGTAAACATGAATATCTTCAGAGAAAAGAGCATCCTTTACTTCCTGGTACTTGTTTTCATCACCAATTACAACTGTATTTGGCTGAAACAGTTTGGCCTGTTCAATCAATAAACGTGCATTTGACTGAGCAGTAATTATTTGCAGGTCAAATTTATCAGGATAAGCCTGGATGACTTCCAATGCCTGTGTCCCGATAGAGCCGGTAGAACCAAGAATAGCAACACCTTTTTTCTGCATGTTACAAAGTTAAAAATCCTTTCCGATCTGACGTTTTTATTGGAAGATTGGAATGATTGGTTTCCATTCTTTATACTTTTGCAATATGAAATACCGCATATTATCTGACGAAGAACTACAACACCTGGAAGGAGATTTAAAAGCTTTTTTGATCATTAATGGTGTTCATAATGAAGAATGGGCGAAATTAAACCGGGATGAACCCCAAAAGGCGTTGGAATTGATTG
>CBFGPJ010000083.1:0-8875 GCA_965650615.1 uncultured Fluviicola sp.
TAAAGAACCCATTACCTATAATTAAAAGTAAAAGTCCAATTGCTAATCCAACATGGGTGTTCAAAGAAAATAAAACGATCTGTCCAATAAACATGGTGATACCTCCAATTGTAATAGCATTTCGTTGACCGATGAATCTATCTGCTATCCAACCTCCGATAATAGGGGTAAAATAAACGAATCCTGTAAAAAACCCATAAATTAATGACGCAGTATCTTTTGGTATTTCCAATCCATTCTCAACATACAGTTTGGTCATGTAAAGAACCAAAATTGCACGCATCCCATAATAACTAAATCGTTCCCATAATTCAGTAAAGAACAATAAGTAAAGTCCTTTTGGGTGCCCAAAAATAGTTCCTTGTTTTTCTATTTCGGCGATAACATCTCGTTGTTGACTCATATTTCGATTTAATTTTTAGCGTCGGTGAAAATAGACAAAAAATAGTTGATTGGTTCAGATTGTTTTAAATTTAACGCATCGATTCTTGTTTAATGGCTGATTTAGAGAACCTTTTCGATTCGCACACGCATCATTTTGACTCGAAAAATCGTGGAATTGTGCAACTTACAGAGCCAGATTTGGAGCAATTACCTTCTTATTTCTCATTTGGTGTACATCCAGAAGAAGAAAACTTTAGTTTGTCGGAAATCGGGGAAATATGCTCCAAACTGAATCAAAAGAAAGGTTTTCTGGCAATCGGGGAAATTGGTTTGGATAACCGTTATGATACGGTTCAAAGACAGGAAGAATTGTATATTTTTCAACTAAAACTTGCTTCAGAACTGCAGAAACCGGTCATTCTGCATTGCGTCAATTCCTGGGACAGATGCCGTTTCCTGCATGAAAAACACGCTCCCGAAACAATATTGATCTATCACGGATTCAACAAAGCTTCCATCGCTAAACACGTTTTGGAATATCCTAAAAGTGTTATCAGCATTGGCGAATCTGTTCAATCCAATCAAAAACTCCAATTGGCTGTTGATCAAATCCCATTGGATCGTTTATTACTCGAAACAGATATGGGTAACCTTGAATTGATTGACACGTATAAAACAGTCGCTGAGATAAAAAAGCTATCTTTGCACGCCCTAATCGAACAACTAGATCAAAACGCAAAACGAATTTTTAAATATGAGTAAGTGGTTGGAGCGTACAGAGTTGATTCTTGGACCAAAGGAAATGGACCGTTTGAAATCTGCTCATGTACTCATTGTTGGACTCGGAGGAATCGGATCTTTTGCAGGTGAATTCATTGCCCGTGCAGGAGTTGGGACCATGACCATAATTGATGGTGATGCCTTCGATATAACGAATAAAAACCGGCAATTAACAGCTTTGGATTCTACTATCGGGAAAAACAAAGCAATCGTGTTAGGGGAACGTATCAAGGATATCAATCCGGATATCAACCTGAATATTGTACAGGAATTTGTAACTCCGGAACGTGTTTGGGAATTATTGGACCAATACAAACCAAACTATGTAATGGATTGTATCGATAGTGTGACACCAAAACTGGAATGGATCATTGCATGTAAAAGCAAAAAAATCAAAGTGATTACACATTTAGGAGCCGGTGGAAAAACGGATCCTGCACGTGTGCATGTCACCAAACTTCCCAACAGTCACAATTGTAAACTGGGCGCACACATCAAAAAAAGACTCAAGAAAAAAGGAGTTGCTTTTGAAAAGATCAAGTGCGTTTATTCTTCCGAATTGCAACAAAAAGATTCGTTGAAAATGACGGATGGTTCCAATTTCAAGCGTTCATTTTACGGAACAGTAAGCTATATGCCTGCTTTATTCGGACTGATGGGAGCAGCGGAAGTGATTCGCTATCTGACTAAAAAAGATGAAAAATCAAACTAGGATGAAATTCAAAGAAAAAAGTATATTCGCGTACCTCAAACTGAAAAAATGAAACTAAAAAGCCTGTTCAGCATTGCTGTACTAACTCTCTTTATATCCAGTTGTGAAAACGATGCAGAACCTCTGAATAAAGATCAATCGATCAATGGAGTTGTTGCCGGTCATGACGCTCATTCCTACTCCAACACGGACGAAATACGTACAAAGCACTTAGATCTTGAAATTGATGTGGATTTTGAAAAAAAGACCATTTATGGAGTTGCCCGTCACCGGATGGAGCGCCTAAAAGATACGGATACTGCCATTTTCGACATCAACGGACCTGAAATCCAGAAAGTAACTTTGGGAAAGAAAGGAAACGAAAAAGAAACCGATTTCATCATCGGGTCCATGCAGGAATTTATCGGTCAGCCTCTAAGTATCAAGATTGACAAGAACACCGAATACATCAACATTTATTATAAGACAACTGAAAATGCAGGTGCTTTGGATTGGATGGAACCGGAATTAACGGAAGGAAAAGAACACCCTTATTTATATACCCAAGGTCAGGCAATTCTTACCCGCACATGGATCCCGGTACAGGGAACTCCGGCAAACAGAATCACCTACAGCGCAGATGTAACAGTTCCTTCGGAATTAATGGCTTTGATGAGTGCTTCAAATCCAAAAGTGAAGAATCCGGAAGGAAAATACCATTTCGAAATGAAACAACCGATTCCTGTTTACCTGATTGCCTTGGCAGTTGGTAATCTGGAATATAAATCGTTGGGTAAAAACTGTGGTGTTTATACCGAACCGGAAATGATCGACAAAGCTGTATGGGAATTCGCAGATCTTCCAAAAATGATCCATGCGGCTGAAAACCTGTACGGACCTTATCAATGGGAACAATACGACGTGATCGTTTTACCGTATTCTTTCCCTTTCGGAGGAATGGAAAATCCACGTTTAACATTTGCTAATCCGACTTTGATTGCAGGTGACAGAAGTGCTGTTTCGGTTATCGCACATGAATTGGCCCATTCCTGGTCGGGGAACCTGGTGACCAATGCAAGCTGGAATGATTTCTGGTTAAATGAAGGATTCACCGTGTATTTCGAAAACCGGATCATGGAAGAATTATATGGAAAAGAAGTTGCAGATATGCTTGCTTTAATTGAGTTCCAGGAGTTGCAAACGGAAATGGAGCAACTGGACGAAAAAGACACGCATTTAAAACTACAACTTTCCAAAAGGAACCCGGATGATGGAATGACCTCCATTGCTTATGTAAAAGGTGCTTTCTTTTTGAAAACACTGGAACGTGATTTCGGGAGACAACGTTTTGATACCTTCCTGAAAATGTATTTCAAAGACCACGCTTTCCAAACCCTGACAACTGAGCAGTTTAAGCAATACTTGAAAAAGAACCTGATTGACAAAACAGATATTGAATTCAATATTGATGAATGGTTGTACAAACCGGGATTGCCTAAAAACTGTTATGCAGTAAGCTCTCCGCGCTTTGAAAAGATCCAGGACCTGGCACAAGAATTTGCCAACGGAAAAGACATTTTCAAAAAACCGGCTAAGAAAAAAGGAAAAAAACAAGTTCCTGCTCTGAGCCGCGACCAATATGTTCCGCAGGAATGGCAGGCATTTATCCGTGCTTTACCTAAAAAAATGGATCCGAAACGATTAGCAGTAATTGATGAAAAGTTACATTTCAACAGCTGGGGAAATGCCGAAGTAGCAACAGAATGGTATGTTCTTGGGATCAATTCCAACTATACGGAAATTCGTCCGGATATTGAGAAGTTCATTTCAAAGGTGGGCCGCAGAAAATTCTTATTGCCAATCTATACTGCATTAAATGACAATCCGCAAAGCAAACAATGGGGCTTGGGGGTTTATAAAAAATACAGGAACAATTACCATCCTGTTTCCATAGCAACGATGGATGATTTGTTGAAATACAAACCTTAAAAATAAATTGAAAACCAGTAGGGGCGCGATTAATCGCGCCCCTACTGGTTTATTGATTATTCGTCCGTGACGTAATATTGCGTTATTACACCCAAATCAAATAATATTCGTTCAACCACGAATAATCAAAAGATGCTTTCACCTCCTAAAATGACCTGAATTCTTCTTTCGGATGCATTCATCTTTGACTTAACAAATACAACAGTTATGTCACGCATCATTATTCTTCTATCTATTGCGACAAGTCTACTGGCTACCATTTTCGCTTGTTCCGGCAATAAAATCATTTCCGTTGATCCCAAATTCAGAAAATGGGTCTCCGGCTATACCTCCGGAATTATTTCCAATTCCGACAACATTGAACTTGAGCTCAAGGACCAGCTGGATTCCAGTAAGCTCGTAGAACTGGGAATGAAATCCCGCATGGATGAAAAGATCCTGAAAGAAATTATTGAAATCAGTCCGGAAATTGATGCCGATATTCAATGGGTCGATTACAGGACTATCCAGATCGTTCCGAAAAAAGCCCTGAGTTCCAATCAGATTTATACTGTGAGCCTCGACCTGGAAGAAATTACGAATGTGGATGACGGGTACGAAGAATTCAACTTTCAATTTGCAACCAAACCGCAAAAGATTGATGTAAGTGAACCAAACTTAATCGAATACGATTCATATAACCTGGAATGGTATTCCTTGCGTGGAAACATTTCCATGACAGACCATTTTGATACCACTAAACTAAAGGACCTGATTACGGTGAACCTGGGAAACCAAAAGCAAAAAGTACATTTCGAAGAAGCTTATGGCGAAAATGAATATTACTATATCGTAGACAGTATCAAACGTTCCGAAAAAGAAACCAAAATCACAGTCGAATGGAATGGCGACGCCATTTCTTCCTTTTCGAATGGGTCAACCAGCATCAAAGTTCCTGCACTGGGTGATTTTGACCTGAGTTCATACAACGTCATGGATGAAGACGATCAAAACATTCGTCTTACATTTTCAGAGCCATTATCTACAAACCAGGATTTAACCGGGTTAATCGACCTGGAAGGAGTTTCGGGAGAAACCTTTTCGATTTATTACAATGAAGTGACGGTTTTTATACCGAAGCGGATTGAAGGAAACTATAAATTGAAAGTCAACGAAGGAATCAAGAACATCAAGAATTATGCGATGCTGAAAGGAACTGAGCGTACCTTGTTGTTCACAGCCTCCAAACCCAAAGTACGGATCGTTGGCAGCGGTTCTATCCTTCCCGATTCAAAAGGCCTGATCTTCCCCTTTGAAACCATCGGGCTGAAATCCGTGACCGTACGAATTATCAAGATCTACGAGGAAAATGTACACCATTTCTTACAGGTCAATGAATTGAATGATTCTGAAGCCATCTTCAGATTCGGGAAGAAAATTGCTGAAAAGAACATTTCATTAGGAGTAAAAAAAGAAGACAAAAGCGATTGGGTTTCCCATGTCCTGGACCTTGAAAAATGGATCCGGCCGGAACCGGGAGCCATTTACCGTGTTTCTATTAAATTTGGACAAAAGGATGCCTATTGTGATTGCCCTGCAAACCCGGAAAGTGTAACCGCTGATGAAACTTCAGAAGCAAGAACAGAAGAAGAATGGTCCGAACGACCATGGCATTTGGACGATTGGGATGATGGATATGAGGATTGGGGCGGATACAGTTCCGAATCTCCATGCAGTTCCGACTATTACTACGGAAAAGCGGTTTCAAGAAACATTCTTGCCTCCAACATCGGGGTAATCTACAAATTGGATGCAAAGAAAGAAGCACACGTTTTCCTTACGGATATGATCAGCACCCAACCCATTCCGAATGCTTCGGTTACATTCTATGATTACGCAAAACAAGTGATTGCTTCCGGAACAACGAATGCGGAAGGAATGTACACCAAAACGCTTTCTGAAAAACCGTTCCTGCTCATTGCAAAATATGGAAAACAGCGTGGTTATCTGAAAGTAAGTGACGGACATTCCAACCTGCTCTCTGAGTTTGATGTCGAAGGTGAAGAAGTTCAAAATGGCTTGAAAGGATATATTTATGCGGAGCGTGGTGTTTGGAGACCGGGAGATTCTATTTATGTCAATTTCGTATTGCGGGACTACGAAAAGAAACTTCCGTTGAATCACCCGGTTACATTTACACTAACTGATCCTTCCGGTTATGAAGCAAGTAAAATTACCAGATCACAAAGTGTAAACGGGCACTACGATTTCAGGACAGCTACCCGCTACGATGCTAAAACAGGAATTTATACGGCAAGAGTGATGGTCGGATCACGCGAGTTTATCAAATACCTGAAAGTGGAAACCGTGAAGCCAAACCGTTTAAAGATCAAATTGGAAGTTCCCAAAAGTTCCGATAGCCTATTGCAATTAGAATCGTACTGGCTGCATGGTGCTCCGGCAAAAAACCTGCGTGCAACAGTCGATGTTGAATATCAATCCACCAAAACAGTTATCCCGGGATTCCCGAAATTTGAATTCGATTCTCCGATCCGTAAGATCAATTCAGACAAAAACACCTTGTTCGACGATGACCTGGATGTGAACGGTAAAGCTTCCTTTAAACAAGAAGTATCCTCTCTTTCACAAGCTTCGGGTATGCTGAACGCAATTTATACGATGCGGGTATTTGAGCAGGGAGGAAACTTTTCAATTGACCGCTTTTCACAATTATACTCTCCATACAAGCAATACGTCGGATTTAGGACACCTGATCTGGAAGCTGATAACTCACTGATTTCCGGAAAGAAGCACACATTCGATGTGGTTATGGTGAATGCTGCAGGAACTATCTTGAAAAAACCATCCAAAATCCGGGTGAAAATTTACCGGATGGAGTGGCGCTGGTGGTATGAAAGCGGAGACGATGATCTGGGTAATTTCATGGCACGCAACGGAAACATGCTTGTTTATGATTCCTTATTGAACAGTTCTGACGGAAAAACTGCATTTAAGTTCGGTCTTGGTGCAACAGATTACGGCCGATTCCTTGTTACCGTGACAGATGAAGAAGGTTTCCATCAAGCGGGGAAAATCATTTCGATTGATGTTCCATACTGGAGTCGGGGAAATCAAAAGAACAACGAATATGCTTCCATGCTGAACTTTTCTACCGACAAAAAAAGTTATGTGAAAGGTGAAACAGTGAAATTGAGTATTCCTTCACCGGCTTCCGGAAAAGCATTAATATCCGTTGAAACCCGTACCAAAATAGTAAAGAAATTCTGGGTGAATACTGTAAAAGGTGAAACGACCTGTTCTTTTGAAACCACAGAAGACATGGCTCCGAATGTCTATGTCCATGTCAGTCTGATTCAGCCGCATAGCGCAACAACAAATGATCTACCTATACGCATGTATGGAATTGTTCCGATCATTGTGGATGATCCGGCGACGCATCTTCATCCTGAAATAGCCGTTGCAAAAGAATGGAGGCCGGAATCAACTGCTAAAGTTACCGTTTCCGAAAAAAGCGGGAAAGGAATGACTTATACATTAGCTATTGTAGACGAAGGATTATTGGATCTGACGCGCTTCAGCACTCCGAATCCATGGAACACATTCTATGCAAAAGAAGCATTGGGAATCAAAACGTGGGATATGTATAACTATGTTATTGGCGCTTATTCCGGGAAATTGAACCGCTTATTGAGTATCGGTGGAGATGGCTCTGCAGATGATGGTGCCGGCCCGAAAGCAAACCGTTTCAAGCCAATGGTACATTTCCTAGGGCCATTTGTCTTACCGGCAGGTTCTTCCAAAACGCATCAGGTTGAATTACCAACTTACATCGGATCAGTTCGTGTAATGGTTGTGGCCCATTCTGCAACCGCATTTGGAAATGCGGAAGAGACGGTGACAATCAAAAAACCATTGATGGTGCTTGGAACTTTGCCTCGCGTAATCGGCCCAAGCGAAACAATCCAGCTTCCTGTAGATGTTTTCGCCATGAAAGACAACATTAAAAACGTAGATATCCAGGTAACTTGCAACGATCTTCTTGCTGTCAATGGTGCGAAAAATCAAGGAATCAAATTCGCAGGAGAAGGAGATCAGATAGTCAACTTTGAATTGAAAGTTGCTAACAAACTGGGAATTGCCAAAATCAAGATCTTCGCAAAATCCGGGGTCGAAACCGCCGCACAGGAATTTGAGGTAGACGTTCGAAGCCCGAACCCGAAAGTTCTGGAAAGTGAAACAAAAATTATTGAACCGGGGGCGTCCGTGAGTTTTACCATGGAGCAAGATGGAATAAATGGTTCTCACTCCTATTCTTTGGAAGCAAGTCAGTTCAGTCCTATTAATTTAAGTGGCCGCATGAATGAACTGATCAATTATCCGCACGGATGTATTGAGCAAACTACTTCAGCAGTATTTCCCCAACTTTTCGCCATGGACATTATGCAATTTACTGAAAAAGAAAAAAAGGAAATGTCTACGAATATCAAAGCTGCCCTGATCAAATATCAAAGCTTTCAGCAATACGAAGGAGGTTTTGCATATTGGCCCGGAAACAGGGGGGCCAGTGATTGGGGATCAAATTATGCGGGCCACTTTATGATCGAAGCCGAACAACATGGATTTACTTTACCTTCCAATCTGAAATCGCGCTGGATGGAATACCAGAAAAATGAAGCAAATAACTGGACCGCTGATTCCTATACGGGTTATTCGAGTCATGCGGAAGAATCCCATCAACTGATCCAGGCCTATCGTTTGTATACGCTGGCTTTAGCCGGAAAACCGGAATTGGGAGCAATGAATCGATTGAAAGAAAACGGTAAACTCGGAACTACTGCAAAATGGAGATTGGCAGCAACATATTATTTGGCCGGCCAGAAAGATCTTGCCAAACAAATGACCCGTAATTTAAGTTTTACGTCGACTTCCTATCGCGAATACGCCTATTCCTACGGTTCAACATTAAGAGATAAAGCAATGAACCTGGAGGCAGGATTAATGATCGATTCCAAGTCTACTGATCAAACAGAA
>CBFGPJ010000084.1:0-8873 GCA_965650615.1 uncultured Fluviicola sp.
GAGAGAAAGAGGTTTAATGAAGAATTGATTTGTTCAAATTTTGTAATTTTACGGCATGGAAAAAATTTCAGAAACAACAATTGATCACATTGCACATTTATCGCGCTTGCGTTTTGAGGGAGAGGATAAAGTGGCTATCCGCCAGGATTTGGATAAAATCATCGGGTTTATGGGAAAATTGTCTGAGATTCCTACAGATGATGTAGAACCATTGATCTTCATGAGTGATGAGGTAAACGTGCTTCGCGATGATGAACCGGAGGTAACGATTACCCAGGCTGAGGCTTTGAAGAATGCTCCGAAAAAAGATTCCGATTATTTCCGCATTGCGAAGGTGTTGGATAAATAAATTCCCATTTAATTATCTTTTTCAGTAGAATTGCCAGTAACTTGTTTGTGGCAATTCACGCATATATGAGTGATTGGAATTCCTCCTTTTTCATCGATTTTCTTATTGTGACAATATTTGCAATCTATCTGTCCATGTATTTCATGAGAGAATTCAATGGTGTGATCGGGTTTGTATTCTTCCTTTATAGGTAAGATTTTAGGATTCGTTTCGTTAGTGCAGTGATTTGCCGCGATTCCGATTATTACCAGAAGGGGCATGAACAGAAGCCGCGATTTTTGAAAACACTTCATTGAGTGAAAAGAAAATTTACCTGAATGTATAACCAACACTCACCCCAAACCAAGGAAGGACCGGGCTACCTAGATTCACTACATTTCTGAAGAAGTCATTGCTTGTGGTCAATGTTCCGTTGCGGGTGTTCCAATTCGTATTTACCAGGGCAATATGTGGAGTGAGGGTCGCTCTGAAAAACAATCCGCTTTTGTAAGGCTGAAAACGATATCCCAATTTAGGCGTCACATAAGTATACATATTCGCAAAGAGTGTTTTGGATAGTTCCCCGTTTTGTGTGAATTGATAACTGTCAATGAATTGGGTGGTCAATCCTATTCCAAGCTCCAAATGACTTCTCTTTTTTCCATAAAGCCAATTGTATGAAACAGGAACGCCGAGATATGCTCCGTCACCGAAACCTGCTGATCTGGGAACAGCTACCACTCCAATAGTAAATGATCGTTTCCATTTTCGGTTTGAGTTGAAAAGAAGATCGTAATTGAGTGATCCGGAAAAACCCTGACCGAATAGCTCCGCATAAACAGTGTGTTTATTCTTGACAGGAACTTCACTTTCCTGGCTGAACGAGAGTGTAGAAAAGGCCAGGAAGGCTAAAATTAAGATGGTTGCTTTCATAAAAAAATGAAGTTTAGTTGGTGGTTTAACCAATTTCATCGCTATTAGATTGCGAAGGAATAAATAATCTGAAATTTGGAAAAACCAAATGATCATTTGTGCACAACGGTTGAAAATTTTCTTCTTTCCGGTGATCAGAGATTAAAAAAATCCCCGATCTGCTAAACAAACCGGGGAATCCAATTTATATTTTCTCATTAAGAACGGATCGCCTTGATTCCCGGCAATTCAATTCCTTCCAAATATTCCAACATGGCTCCACCACCGGTAGAAACGTAGCTTACTTTTTCAGCCAATCCGAATTGATTGATTGCAGCAACCGAGTCACCACCACCGATCAACGAAAAAGCTCCTTTTTCCGTAGCCCGAACAATTGCCTGTGCAACTTCTGCTGTTCCTTTTTGGAAATTACTCATTTCAAACACACCCATCGGGCCATTCCACAAGATCAATTTGGAATTTTCGATGATCTCCGCACACGCTTTAATGGATTCCGGACCTACGTCCAGTCCCATCCATCCAGCCGGGATTTGACCGATCGGAACCAACTGCGTACTTGCGTTATTGTCGAATTTATCTGCAACGATCGTATCTGTAGGGATGTATAGATTCACTCCCTTTGCTTTCGCTTTTTCCAGGATCTCATTTGCGGTTGCAAGGAAATCGTCTTCAACCAAAGAACTTCCTACGGAACCACCCTGCGCTTTCACGAAAGTATAAGCCATTCCACCACCGACGATCAGGTTGTCTACCTTTTCCAATAAACGTTCAATGATCGTGATTTTGGAAGAAACTTTTGCTCCTCCGACAATAGCTGTCAATGGTTTCTCATCGCTGTTCAATACGCGGTCAACACTTTTGATCTCAGCTTCCAGCAAATAACCGAACATTTTGTCGTTCGGGAAATAATTGGCAACAACTGTTGTGGAAGCATGCGCACGGTGCGCTGTTCCGAAAGCATCATTTACATAACAATCACCGTGTTTTGCCAGATCTGCTGCAAATGAATCGGTACCGGCAGTTTCCTGCTTGTAAAAACGTACATTTTCCAATAGCAACACTTCTCCGGGTTTCAAATTGGAACTCATTTCAAGCGCACTTGCCCCTATGCAATCAGAAGCAAATTTGACATGCTTACCCAACAAGCTTTCAATTTTCCCGATAATGTGTCTCAAAGAGAATTTGTCTTCAGGACCCTCTTTCGGTCTCCCTAAATGCGACATTAGTACTACGCTTCCACCTTTCTCCAAAATGTGCTTGATAGTTGGTAATGCGGCACGAATACGTGTGTCGTCGGTTACTTCGAGCGTTTCCTTGTTTAAAGGAACATTAAAATCTACGCGTACCAATGCGCGCTTGTTTTGAAAATCGTAAGTTGCTATTGTTGCCATTAACGGAATCTTAATTTTGCGGCAAAGTTAGGGTAAAACCTGAAAACCGCAAATTCGAAATCATGCCAGCAAGAACCAAAGTCCCATCAAACCAAGGGGCAGTTCCCACATAAATTCCAGGCGAAGCTGGTAACCGACCAGGAAAGGAATCAAATGGCCGACCGCACCGCAAAACACCGTAAATGGGAGCAACCAGTGAAATCCGAGTAGGTAGGTTTGTAATCCAAGTGCTGTGATCAGAAGTGCAAATCCGACATACCTGGCCTTTTTTGGACCGATTAATTGCGGGACAGTCGACAATGTTTTCGGATCGTGTGCTAGGTCACGATTATCGAAAGGAATGATCTGCGCAAACACCGCAATGAAAAGAAGCAGGGGAAGTTCCCAATCGATCAGGTCCAGGTGATTATTGGAAGCAAAAGGAATTAAAACGATCAATACCCAACTGCAGGAGATCAGGATGTTTTTGGCAAAGGGAATGTGCCGGATGCCATTCCCGATCAGTGAGACCGGAAGTGCATAGAGTGCAACGATGATAACGTCCAATCCAATTAACAGAAGTGCATCTTTGGTCAATGTAAGGAAAAGCATACAAACAAGACAGGAGACCAGGTTTAGGGCGAACCAGACAATTTGGAACGGATAAGTGTTTTGCATCCAAAGCAGGCGGCGATTTGAGCGAACGGTGTGTTTCAACTGGCGCAGACGGAACAAGCGATGGAGTTGATAGGCACTTACGGTTCCGGTGAAACTCCAAAGCGCAAACAATTCCAAATGGTGGAGATGGAAATAGTTTCCTATCCCATAAACCAAACTTGTTACACACAAAGCAACCCAGCTATTTGTATAGATCAATATGCTGAGAGTCGGTCTCATGTTTAGTTCAGTATTTTGCTGAGTACGGCTTCAACGGAAATTTCAGAGATACAGTCGCAGGTTTTCTTTTCTCTGCATTTCTCACAGTTTGGGTCGAAAACGAGGGTTGTGGAATGCGAGCCCAATGGTTTCCATCTTCCCGGATGAATGGGTGTTCTCGGAGAAAATAATCCGATCGCTTTTGTGTTGAGAAATCCGGCGATATGAAGTGGGCCGGTACTGCAGGCAACCAATGCAGAAGCATTCCTGATCAGCCAGATCAACTGATCAATACTCAGTTTCCCGGTTGAATCGTGAACCCCGGCATCTTTAGGAATGAGCTTTCTGAATTGCGCTCCTTCCGATTCGGTTCCGGTGAAAACAACATCGTACCCGTTTACGATTAACTTCCCGGCCAATTCGGTATATTTTTCAATCGGCCATTCCCGGGCACTTCCCTGTGATTTGGGATGCAATACAATGTATTTTTTGTCCGTAAGCCCTTCAAATTCCTCCGGAAGATCCTGTTTTTCAATCGAAAACAAGGAAGTCAGTTTACTCACTTGCTCAAAGGCCGGGATTTCATTCAGTCCGAAAGGACGCAATAATTCAAAGTTTAATTGCGACTCGTGAAGCGGCGATTTTTTGCGGGTAAAATTCGGTCGCACGTTGCAGGTGTTCAAATGAAAGAGCCGGTGTGAAGTTCCTATTCGTGTCGGGACTTTTGCCTTTTTGAATAATTTCGCCAGTTCTTTCTTAGGAAATACATGTACAACTGCATCTATACCCAAACTTTCAATGGCATCTGCCTGTTCCTTTTTAGGTAACGTAAAGAGATCATCGATTTTTACTATATCATCAATAGCAGCATAATATTTTACAATCGGTGCGGTGTAATTTTTGCAGAAAAAAGTGATGCGGCATGTTGGAAATTGTTCTTTCAGCCAGGCAGTGATCGGAAGTGTTAGAAGTACGTCGCCAATACTGTCCACGCGACTGATTGCAATGTGTTTTCCGTTCCAATTCTTATTTTCCTTCACGATTCAGTCTTCTAAGTTCTTTGTATTTTAATACGTTTGATTGGGCGCTGATTTGAGCAATTTTAAATCCTTTCCAACCATCCAGGAAGCCTAATTTAATAAAATACATTGCAACAAAACGACCCAAAGCGCTAATTGCAGGTTTCAACGGGCCTGCTTTTTTTCCTTTTGCATGGAATTTTTGTGCAGTCAAAAGTGAGTATTTATCAGCTCTTGCCCGGTGATCTTCGTAGGAATAATAGGAATAATGTTCCAGTACGCCTTTGAAAATTTTCACTTCGGAAGGAGGATGGACCAATTCTTCATGAACATATTCACCCGACCAGTAAGATCCTTCTTTTGGAAATAAACGGGGTTTGATATCCGGGAACCAACCGCTGTGACGGATCCATTTCCCCATGTAATTGGTCATACGGTTCACAGAATAGGTTCCGGACAGTCCTTTTTCCTTCTCAGCTTTAATCTCTTTATACAATTCTTCGCTCAAAGCTTCATCTGCATCCAGTGAAAGAATATAATCCGAAGAAACAAGGCTGTTCAGGTAATTTTTACTTGCCGAATAACCTTCCCAGGCTCTTTGTTCGAAGCGAACGGAATACTTTGCGCAGATTTCTGCTGTTCTATCAGTAGAAAATGCATCGAGTACAATGATCTCATCTGCCAGGTCACGGACAGACTTCAGGCAGCGCTCAATGTTGCGCTCTTCGTTTAACGTGATGATGACAACTGCAAGCGAACTCATAAGCGGATTATTTTACGCGTAAACGCTGTCCTACACGAATGCGGCTTGGAGAAACTCCCGGATTTAAACGGGATAACTGGTTCATCGTGAGCCCGTGTCTCGAAGCAATTTTGGAGAAGGTGTCTCCGCTTCGGATAGAATAATATCTTTTGGCAACAACAGGTGGTGTTTGGACAGGTGGAACCGTTTTATTGGTTGCGTTTTGAATGCTGTCCATCACCGCCTCCTGGTATTCTTCATTTTCTACGGTTGTACTGACCTTGGTCTGAATTTTCAGCAATTGGTTTACCGTAATCCTCGCGGTGGTCAGATCGTTCCAATCCATTAATTCCTGGATAGCAACATTGTATTGAGCAGCAATGCTCCCAAGACTTTCACCGGCTTTCACTTTGTGATAGGTGTAATTAATAGTTGTGACAACCTTTGTTTTGGGAACTTCAATTTTATTGTTTACGGGATTGGAAATGACTAACTGATTATTTTGCGGATCAACAGCCACATCCGTTGGTAATTTGTACCCGCCTAAACCGTAAATGCGTTGCTCCAATGCGTAAAGTGAATCTTCCAGGCTAACCAACAAACCGATTTTTTGAAGTGGTCCGGTTACACATTGCCTTGGAAATGTCGGGGGAATATAAGAAGTTTTATAAACCGGGTTCAGGCTTTGAATGTCTTCAACGCTCCAGGAAACCAGTTTTTCAATGGTTTGCATGTGGATTCCACGATTCAGGCAAAGCGTATCCAATTGATAGAAGTGTATTTTTGGCTCAGCAGGAAGCAGGTTGTGCTCTGCATGGTAAGTCATTAAATAAGTTGCGGCGATGAAATTCGGAACATATCCCTGGGTTTCACGCGGTAAAAACGGCCTTACTTCCCAATAAGTCCTTTTACCTCCTGAGCGTCGAATTGCTTTGTTTACATTGCCCGGTCCGGCATTGTAGGCCGCTAAAGCCAGGTTCCAGTCACCATAGATATCAAATAATTTTTTCAGGTAACGGCAAGCAGCATCTGTTGCTTTTACCGGGTCCATGCGTTCATCCATGTAAGAATTTTCCTTCAAACCATATTGTTTTCCGGTTGCATACATAAATTGCCACAAACCAAGCGCTCCTGCTCTTGATTTAACCTGCGGTCTTAAGCCACTTTCGATAACCGAAAGGTATTTCAATTCAAGCGGAAGATTATATTCAGCCAGTTTCTCTTCATACAGGTCAAAGTACAAACGGCCACGACCCAATGCTACACGGACAAAATTCCGGCGATTTTGAGCAAAAAATTTGATGGTTGTAAGGGAAACGTTATTGCAATCGAAACCAAAAGTGGAAACTTCATTCAATTTGGCTAACCGCTTACAATACTCTTCATCTGAAAATTGCGGAATTGCTCCTGCTTCATAATCCAATGCATCAACGATTGAATCATAATTCATCCCTTTTGTAAAATCGTCGTAATAAAGACTCAGACTTTGATCTACTATTCGGATAAATACTTCCCCCGTTACGGTGTCCTTAACAGGTGGTTTGGTTCTGCGTTGCGCCAGCAAATTGGAAGAATTCAGCAACGTGATAAAAAGCAAAAGAAGTACTATTCCGAATCGTTTCATAGGCAAAATGGGGATTAATTATGTTTGATCTGATCAGCCAATGAGAAAATCAGTTCTTCGTTGAAATCGTCAGCCATAATCTGTAAACTCATTGGCAATCCGTTGCTATGCGTTCCTTTCGGAATTGCAATGGCCGGATTTCCGGTTAAGTTCGCATGTACAGTAAAAATATCTTGCAGATACATTTGGATCGGGTCGTTGATCGATCCGAACTCAAAAGCAGTGGAAGGAGTTGTCGGTAAAATCATCAGGTCAAACTGACTGAAGATCTCTTTGGTTTTGTTTTTCAAAACACGTCTTACCTTCATTCCTTTGGTGTAATATGCATCGTAATATCCATGCGAAAGCACGAAAGTACCGGCCATAATACGTCTTTTAACTTCCGCTCCGAATCCTTCGGATCTGGAAAGCGTATAGGTTTGTTCTACTCCCTTTGCTTGAGGAGATTGATAACCGTAATGAACACCATCGAACCGGGAAAGATTCGAAGATGCTTCCGCAGTAGTTAAAACGTAATAAGTCGGAACCAAATATTCCAGGTAAGGGAAGCTTACTCCTTCAACGGTATGACCCAATTCACGTAAATCAGCGATGGTTGTTTCCATCATAGAACGGACTTCAGGATCAATATTTTCGTTTTCAAGTGCTTCCTTCAAATAAGCGATTTTCTTTTTCCCGATTGCGGGAATATCTGTTGAAAAACCAAGTGGTCTGGAAGAGCTGGTTGCATCCATCGGATCTTTACCTGCCATAATTTCCATCACCAAAACCATGTCTTCCAGGTTGTTTGCAAACGGCCCGATCTGATCAAAAGAGGAAGCATAGGCAATTAACCCGTAACGACTCACTCTTCCGTAAGTAGGCTTAAATCCGAAAGTTCCTGTAAAAGAAGCCGGTTGTCTGATTGAACCTCCGGTATCGGAACCCAATGCAACCGTACACATTCCTGCCGAGACAGAAACAGCCGAACCTCCTGAAGAACCTCCCGGCACGTGTGTAGGTTTCAAATTGTTTTTCACCGGTCCGTAAGCAGAAGTCTCATTGGAACTTCCCATTGCAAATTCATCGCAATTCAAACGGCCGATAATAATAGCGTCTTCTGCTAAAAGTCGTTCAACAACGGTAGCAGAGTATAGCGATTCAAACCCTCCAAGGATTTTGGATCCTGCACTGACTGCGTGACCTTTGTAACAGATGTTATCTTTTAAACCGATAACCATTCCAGCCAATCTACCCGCTTTTCCGGAGTTTCGTTTTTGATCCACCAAGCGGGCCTGATCCAACGCACTTTCCGTAAATACTTCCAAAAAAGCATTCAGGTCTTTGTGTTTTTCAATTTGCTCCAGGTAGGAATGCACGATACTCTCCACAGTTTTACCTGCGGAGAGTGCAACTTTAACTTCCGAAAATGTTTTATACATGTAGTGTGGATTGGCTTAATCTATTTTTTCTCTTCCGTAGTGGATGGAGCAGAAGAACCGTCTTCGCCTTTGCTAGCGTCTTTAAATTCCTTGATCCCTTTTCCAAGACCTTTCATTAATTCAGGAATTTTTTTACCTCCGAATAACAAAAGAACTACAGCAAGGATTAAAATAATTTCTGTTGCACCTAATTTCATAACTTCTAATTTGTTGCAAAATTAAGGAAATATCGGATACCTTTTGTGTTAAAATTGCGACTGATCTGGTTTTGGTGAAAAATGGCGAATTTTTTAAGGAATTTTATGAAGGTCTATTCTTTGATGTAAACGAGTTTTTTTCCTGTAAATAAGGAAGCCTCCAAGCGCTCCCACTGCTCAAAAGTAGGTGCAAGAATCGCTACTTCCGACCCATAACGGGTAATTGTATTTACCTGTAAAATAGACTGAAAGAGTGGTTGGTAGTTCAATTCACTGTGTACAATTGTCATTTTTCCACCCGCGAAAGTTACAATGCTTGGTTCGAAGTAAGAGCCTTCGTGGAAATTGATCACATATTTATTC
>CBFGPJ010000085.1:0-8856 GCA_965650615.1 uncultured Fluviicola sp.
TGTGAAAGCGATCCGCATTTTCATTGATATGAGCGGTTGGGTTCCTCATTATACGGAATCAAAGCTGGAGCAGCGATTTAGTGATTTTAGAGTTAACAAATAAAACAAGTAGGTTCGTAATATTGCGAATTAGCGAATAAGCAAATAAGCAATATTACTATCAATGAGTGACACGAATTTCAACTGATAAAAATGACAATTCAAAGACCAAAATTCATCCTTACAGATATCGAAGGAACAACTTCTTCCATTTCATTCGTTGCTGAAAAACTGTTCCCTTATTTCCGGGAGAATATTTCCGATTTACTTGCTTTGAAAGACCGCCTGATTGTTAAAGAGGCTTTTGAAGAAACTGTTCAGCTGGCTAAATCGGAAGACGGAGAAACCTTGTCCACGGATGAAGAAATTATTGATAAACTGTACAGATGGAGCGTGGAAGACCGTAAGATTACACCGCTTAAAACGCTTCAGGGAGTTTTGTGGGATGCCGGTTACCGGGATGGGGAACTGAAAGGGCATGTTTACCCGGAAGTAGCAGCGAATCTAAAAAACTGGAGGGAACAGGGAATAGACCTGGGTGTATTCTCTTCTGGTTCCGTTCCAGCACAAAAACTGATTTTTGGTTATAGTATTGCCGGTGATCTGACCCCTTATTTCTCAGCCTACTTTGATACCAATACAGGTGGTAAAAGAGAAGCGGAAACCTACGCAAAGATTGCAAAGGAACTGCAACTTAAACCCTCAGAAATTCTTTTCTTAAGCGATATTGTGGAAGAACTGGAAGCTGCTGATTCAAACGGATTCCAAACGATTCAGCTTGCAAGGGAAGGGATGACTCCTGCCTGGAAGCAATTTGTGACTTCGTTCGACGAGATTGTTTTTGTGTAATCTGAAACAACAAGCTAAAAATACTTCTATTGCTCCCATGATTTGTCTCAAATAGATTAATTTTGTGGCAGAAAATCAGATTATGAGCGCATTCAGAACCATTTGGACAACCGAAGATAAGTACGTAGAGGTGATAGATCAACGCAAACTACCTCACGAATGGGTGGTGGAGAAGCTGATCTCCTATAAAGATGCGGAACGTGCTATCAAAGACATGGTTGTTCGTGGTGCACCATTAATTGGCGCAACTGCAGCTTATGGTATTTACCTGGCGGCAAGAGAAGGGGCAAACCTGGAGGAAGCTTTCGCGGATTTACGTTTGTCACGTCCAACTGCCGTGAACCTGTTCTGGGCGCTGGACCGTATGAAAGCCAGGTTGGCAAATGCCACTGATCTGATTCAAACAGCCTGGGAAGAAGCCGCTCAAATTGTGGAGGATGACGTTGAAACCTGCAGGATGATCGGTGTTCACGGATTGCCTTTGATCGAAGAAATTTCAAAAAAGAAGAATGGCGAAACGGTTCATATTCTGACGCATTGCAATGCCGGAATGTTGGGCTGCATTGAATGGGGAACCATTACGTCACCGATTTATCAGGCTGTTCAAAAAGGAATTAAGGTACATGTGTGGGTGGATGAAACACGTCCGCGCTTGCAAGGTGCAAATCTGACCTGTTACGAGCTGACCAGACACGAAGTTCCGCATACGTTGATCGTAGATAATCAGGGCGGACATTTGATGCAGCATGGAATGGTAGATATGTGTATTGTCGGAACAGACCGTACCACACGCCAGGGCGATGTTGCCAATAAGATCGGGACCTATCTGAAAGCTTTGGCTGCTCATGATAACCACATCCCGTTTTATGTTGCTCTTCCATCAACAACACTGGATATGACTATCCGTGACGGGTTGAAAGAAATTCCGATCGAACAGCGAAACCAGAATGAAGTACGTTATGTGGTTGGGAAAAGTAAAATCTCCGGTCAGTTGGATGAAGTGTTGATCTGTCCGGAAACTACGCAGGCAAGCAATTATGGGTTTGATGTGACACCGGCACGGTTGGTTACTGCGTTAATTACCGAAAGAGGAGTTTGTAGTGCCAGTGAAGAAGGGTTGATGAAGCTCTTCCCGGAATACAAATAAGAACACGCTGGGCACTGTGCGGTTCTAATCTACCAAATATAAAAACTGGAAGTCCATATTTCCGGAAGTAATTACCTGAAAAGGTTTAGGGGACCGCTAACTTGAATAGTTTGTCCGGAATGATCGGGATATTCTACTATCCAGAAATAAACTCCCTCTGATGCAGGTATCCCATTAACTTTGCCATCCCACACCGGTTTTAGAGAAGTGGTTTCGAAAATCAAGTTTCCCCACCGATTTACAATAGACAAATGGATTGTAGTTGTTCCATTCGATTTAACAGGTGTAAAGAAGTCATTTATATTATCACCATCCGGTGTAAATATGTTCGGGAATTCAGGGTTGGAGAATTCAGGGGTCGGTGATTCAGGTGTGCTTTCACAATCAGCAGTAACAATTACCGTATCGCTAATGACCGAGTTGCAATTGAACGCATGGAGCCAATAAACACCCGATTCAGTAACAGTATAAGTTGGAGAAGTGGAGCCATCCTGCCAGGTATAATTTTCAGTTCCGGGAGGAACGCTGAGTAAATGACTTTCACCCGGACAAATGCTGAAGTCCGGTCCGATATAAATTCCAGGATTTTCTGATATCGGCAGATTTGATGTGTAATTGATCACCAGTTTCGGATGCTTATTAAGATCCGGAAAATCACTTGAACAGAAATTCAGCCTGCAATAATAATCAGGGATTTGTTCCATGAGTAAAAAACCGAAGCTATTCGAGGGATCATTCCACATATCCTGTACGAGTTGGGTTACATTCAGTGTATAATTCTCATTAGGGTCGGTAGATTCAGGAACCACGAGCTGATTTTGTGTGGTATTTGAAGGTTGTGTGTTCCAGGTAACAGTTGATTCATTCCAATTTGAGGTGATTCTTCTTAACCACCCGATATTGCTATAGCTCAAGGAAGAGTGCTGTCCGGATCCGGTGGTATACGGCCATGCATACAAATACAATTCAGCATTGATTATTGAGGCATCAGCAGGCAGTTGTGACAAATCAAATTCCATAATACTCGCTACGTTTCCCGGAATGCCTTGAAATGTCCATGAAGCAGCTAAAAACTGAGGATTTGAACCATAGTTCACATTACGTTCAGATTCCAGTCCATGCAATATTGCATCTTTTCCACATAGGGAATCCGGTTGTAAAATCAGGGTGTGCTGCTGTGCCAATAATGAACAAAAGCTCATACATGCAATTAGGGAAATAAAAGTATTCTTGTAATCGAGTGGAAAAAGCATAGGTGTTAATTTGAAACTTAAAAATAGCAAATATCTGATAAAAAAGGAAAAAGGTTTCTATTCCATACAACCACATGATCACACTTTTCCGAGGTTTAACTTTTTTACTTTCTGTATTGAACAAGTAACAGACCAGTTCATACTTTTGATCTTCTGAGCTGTACTTTCATAGATCAACCAAAAGGAAATTTAACATTATCAGGACTAGCATTTTTCTATAAATCACTTTTATCAAATCACCTTTTTTCCTAAATTAAAGAGGAAAGTGATAAATAATGAACGAAAATTACCTGCATTTTCTTTGGAAGAATAAACGTCTTCCATTCAATAACCTAACGACCATTGACGGCAAGAAGCTGGAAATCCTTCATGTGGGAATCCACAACCTGGATTCCGGCCCTGATTTTTTCAACGGACAAATCATCCTGGATGAAATAAGGCATTCCGGCAACATCGAAATGCATATGAAATCCTCTGATTGGAACGCGCACGGTCATCAATTCGACCCTGCATATTCGAATGTCATTCTGCATGTGGTGTATGAGCACGATCAGTTGATTTTTATTGAAGGAATTCCCATTCCTACAGTTGAGTTGAAACACGTGATCGATTGGGAGCATTTCAATTGGTTTTCCAGCTATTACAAACGAACCGCAACTATTTTATGCGAACCTTTTTTAAAGGAAATCGCTAATGTGTTTGTGTTGAATCAAATTGAGCAGACGTTTTTTCAGCGAATGAACCGAAAAAAGATGGAATTGGAACATTTGTATCAGGGTGGAAAAATGTCCTTCAAGGAAGTGTTGTTCCATACGATTTCAAAAGCATTTGGAATGAAGGTGAATCAACTCCCTTTCCAGGAACTGGCTGTGGGAATTCCTTTTGACAAGTTCATGAAAGCGAACCAAAAACAAAAAATGGCCATCACATTTGGGGTCGCAGGTTTTTTGAATGAGGACAAAGCAATTGCATATTATGAAGAGCTAAAAGAAGAGTGGAATTTTCAACGCTACAAACTCAAGCTGGAATCAAGGAATGGACATAGCTGGAAATTTAAAGGCTGTAGACCGGGTGGTTTTCCAACTCAGCGATTGGCGCAATTCGCCACCTTCGTTCACGAAATGAACTGGGATTCGGAGATTTGGTACCTGCCGGCAAAGGAGTTGCTTTTGATGCTCCAAACCCAATTAATGAAACCCGCCCATGAATACTGGATGGACCATTTTGATTTCGGAAAAGAGAAAAAAACAACAGCAACGTTGAGTATTGCAACAGCCAATACCATTATTATTAACAGCATTGTTCCCTTTTTATGGTGGTTGTCGGATTGTTTGAGTGATGATTCCTATCGAAACAAGGCTTTTGAAATTCTGGGCTTGCTTCCACCTGAAAAGAATGAAAAGATCAATGCCTGGAGATATGCCGGAGTAAAACCGGCCAATGCATTGGAATCACAAGGATTGATAGAACTTGCAAACGAATTTTGCCTGAAAAAGAAATGTTTGAAATGTGGGATAGGGAACAATGTGCTTAAAAGGTGACTTTCCCGAAACTTCGGGACTCAGTCACCTTTTTAAACAAATTTATTCCGGTAGCTGAGCGGAGTCGAAGTTCCGGAATTTTTCCATTTTACATTCTCCATTTTCAATTTAAAAAAGTCGTACTTTTGAAGAAGGAATAACAGATGAAAAGAACTCTTCAAAAAATAGCTTTTTTCTTTGAGATGCGCTCTTTCGGAGTGTGCTCCTGGTGGGCAACAAAATTAGGGATTCAAACCAATAAAGTGCGTTTGGGTTTTATCTACGCAACCTGTATTGGCTTGGGGTCCCCACTCATTCCATATCTTATCATGGCCTGGATCTTAGAGCATAAGCATTATTTCCTGTTCAAATCAAAAAAACGCTCCATCTGGGAGTTGTAATCATACTATGAAAATTCTTATTACAGGTTCCAATGGTTTATTGGGGCAAAAAATTGTCAAGCGTTGTATCAAACACAACATTCCGTTCATTGCAACTTCCAAAGGCGGTAATCGGAATCCGGAATGTCCTGAAAGCAATTATATATCCCTGGATTTACAACAATCCGATGAGGTGAAAAAACTGGTGTCCGAACAAAGGCCAACAGCAATTATTCATACTGCAGCATTAACAAATGTAGACTATTGCGAATCAAATCCGGAAGAATGCCATGATGTAAATGTGGTTGCTTCACAGGTGCTTTATGAAGCTGCAAAGAGCATTCAGGCTCATTTTGAATTGCTTTCCACCGATTTCGTTTTTGATGGAGAGAACGGACCTTATAAAGAAGAGGATGCGGTAAATCCCCTGAGCGTTTATGCCCGGTCAAAGGTAGATGCAGAAAATACATTGATTAACGATCCCGATAACTATAAAAACTGGTCGATTGCACGAACCATTATTGTTTATGGAACAGGTTTTGGGTTGTCTCGCTCCAATATGATCCTTTGGGCTTTGGAAGCACTTCCGAAAGGAGAAGTAATGAAGTTAGTCGACGACCAGTTTCGCGCACCTACCTGGGCAGATGACCTCGCATATGGATGTGTGGAAATTATTTTGAGAAAGCAACAGGGAATCTTCCATCTTTCAGGACCTGTTTCACGACCGATCAATCAAATTGTTGAAGAGGTAGGTGAGGCATTGGGCTTAACTGACTTGAACATCGAGACCATCTCTTCCGCAACATTGAACCAGGCCGCCAAGAGGCCGCCAAGAACAGGTTTTGACTTGTCAAAATCCGAAAAATTACTGGATTATCGCCCGATGGATATTAAAGAAACGATCCCAATTCTGAAAAAAGACTTAACTTACTACCGTTAAGTATGAAAAATGACCCACTATTCAAAATCTACTAAACGAGGAATCTTCCTGTTCACAGGATTGCTGCTCGTTATTTTTGTAAGTCCTGATTTAATCCAGTACTTCAGATCAAAGCCTGAAATTCAAATCGAACAATGGTCGACTGCTGAAAAACAGGTCACTGGAAAATTAAACCGGGAATCCGGTTTCAATTACCGTAAGGAATGGAAGAAGAAACAGTATTCAAGACCACTCGCCCGTTTTAATCCGAATGATTATACCCTGGAAGAATGGATGGCACTCGGGCTTTCTGAAAAACAAAGTGCGATCGTATTGAAATTCACCTCCAGGAAGATCTATTCCAACGAAGAATTGAAACGTATTTTCGTCATATCAGATGAGCTGTATAATTTGATCAAAGATTCGACAGTTTATCCGGAAAGGACCAGGAATCTGGATCGCCCGACAGAATATAAATTGGAACAAAAACTGGTTGATGTAGCGATCAACCGTGCCAGTTTGGATGATTTGTTGCAAGCACGGGATATCACGGTATTTGATGCAAAACAAATTATTCGCACCAGGGACAATTTTGGAGGGTTTTATTCGTTGGATCAATTGAGCGAGGTTTGGCAGGCAACTCCTGAGAAAATTGCTGTTTGGGAAAAATACATCCGGATAGATCCGGAGAACATTCGAAAGATAAATATCAATACGGCAAGTACCAGGGAATTATCCTTTCATCCATATATTTCTTGGAATTTGGCAAATTCTCTCGTAAAATTGCGCTCTCAAAACGGATTCTATAAAGAACTCCGTGAGATTAAAAATTCGGTTTTGATGACAGATGAACTGTACGAAAAGCTGAAGCATTACCTTATAGTAGAATAATGATAGAAGAAAAAATTAAAGGCGTAATCAGGGATGTAGTTGATTTTCCAAAGGCAGGGATCGTGTTTAAGGACATTACTCCAATCATGTTGAATCCTGCTTTATCTAAAGAAATCGTAATGCATTTGGTATCGATTTACAAAGATCAGAAATTGGATAAAATTGCCGGAATTGAAAGCCGTGGATTTTTATTCGGGTACCCTTTGGCAATGGAATTAGGCCTTCCGTTCGTTTTGATCCGTAAGACAGGGAAATTACCTTACCATAAAATCAGTCATTCATATGATTTGGAATACGGTTCAGCTACAATCGAAATGCATGTTGATGCGATTCAAAAAGGAGAGCGCGTATTGATTCATGACGATTTATTGGCTACCGGAGGATCGGCTTCAGCAGCAGCAGAATTGATTCAGAAATGCGGTGGTGAAGTAGCCGGATTTAATTTCCTGGTAGGGTTAAATTTTCTAAATGGTAATGAGAAATTGAAAAACTACTCTAATAATATTACTAATTTAGTGGCCTATTAAAATTTATTAATCGAAAAACAAAATTAACGGATAGCCCCAAAAAACTGTTAATCATGAACTTTGAACTAAACGAAAATCAAAAAATGATCACGCAAATGGTGCGTGATTTTGCAGAAAGAGAAATCCGCCCGAACATGAATCAATGGGATGCTGATGAGTATTTCCCGGTAGATACCATGAAGAAAATGGGTGAACTTGGACTGCTTGGGATTTATATCCCGGAACAATACGGCGGAAGCGGCTTTTCTTACCTGGAATATGCAACAGCATTGATGGAATTAGGGAAAGTGTGCGGAGGAATTGGTTTGAGTGTTGCTGCACATAACTCATTGTGTACAGGGCATATTTATTATCATGGAAACGAAGAGCAGAAGAAAAAATACCTTCCTAAATTAACTTCCGGAGAATTTATCGGAGCATGGGGATTGACTGAGCCGAATACAGGTTCAGACGCTATGCGTATGAAATGTACTGCTGTTAAGGATGGAGATTATTGGGTAATCAACGGTGCGAAAAACTGGATTACACATGGTTTGTCAGGAGATGTGGCTGTTGTATTGATTCGTACGGGTGAATTATTGGATTCAAACGGAATTACGGCATTCATCATTGAAAAAGGTACTCCAGGATTCTCTGCTGTTAAAATTAAAGATAAGTTAGGGGTTCGTGCTTCTGAAACAGCAGAGTTGATCTTTGATAATGTACGCGTACACGAATCACAGGTAATCGGTGAAGTTGGACAAGGGTTCAAACAAGCCATGCACATTTTGGATGGAGGTCGTATTTCGATCGCGGCACTTTCTTGTGGAATTGCTCGTGGCGCTTACGAAGCTTCTGTGAAATATGCTAAAGAGCGCGAGCAATTCGGACAGCCGATCGGTAAGTTCCAGGCTATCGGGTTCAAATTGGCTGATATGGCAACAGAAGTGGAGGCAGCGGAATTGTTGACATTCCAGGCAGCTGATTACAAGAACAGGAATCAAAAAATGACCACACAAGGAGCATTTGCAAAATATTTCGCTTCGGAAGTTTCTGTGAAATGCGGGAACGAGGCCGTTCAGATCATGGGTGGTTACGGGTTCACGAAAGAATATCCGGCAGAGAAATTCCTGCGTGATGCAAAACTGATGACTATCGGTGAAGGAACTTCTGAAATTCAAAAACTGGTTATTTCCAGAGAGATCTTAAAGTAATTCGAAATTATTTTTGAGATACTGATTGTTGAAAAGAAATAATTTATATCTTTGCGCTCCCTATCATAGGATGGGTAGTAAAAAGCTAACAATAGAATTTAAATAGAATATGTTAATCATTCCAGTTAAAGAAGGCGA
>CBFGPJ010000086.1:0-8815 GCA_965650615.1 uncultured Fluviicola sp.
AAATATTAAAAGTGGCCACACCTGCACCCGCTGTATTTCGTGTAACAGTATTCTCCCAAACTCCTGAAATACTTGGATAATACAAGGTTGGGTCATTTTGTGCGGTTAAGGGCAAAGTGGCTGTTGTGCTGCAAGGCAGTAATTCGGCATTGTTTGCTACACCATCTCCATCCCAATCAATATCTGCAATATCAGGAATTCCGTCATTGTCCGTATCACTTGCAGGAACATAGTAGTGTACCTGAATCCGAACCGCATCAATGTATGAAATGACTGTTGGCAAAAGTAAACCGGCCGCACGCGATTCGATCGCGATCGCAACACCGAAACCATTGCTGCTGACATCCATTCCGTTCAAAGTGGTTCCCCACAAATCGGCATTGGTACCGTAAGTAAATGCAGCTTCACTTGTTGGCCAATTGACTCCTGTATTTGCATGGTTGGTACCGGTAATCTGATTGTTCTTTAGCAAACGGATATCCAAATCCCTGGTCCAGTTTGAAGCGGTATTATCGGAACTAGCTTTCCTGATTTCCACCTGGACACCACAAATTTGTGCATTGATCGGGATGTTTAAATTCAGATTCCTGAGAACAAGGAAATTGGAACTTCTTACTGTTCCACCGATGAGCAGTGCCGCATTTGAAAATGTCGCATAACTGTTGTTATCGGTTAGCGCGTTGTCGGAATTATTCCAGGGGTCGGTTCCTCCGGCTGCATTATTTAAGCTTACTTGAGCATTGACATATCCAGTGCTTGATCCGGGACATTGTCCGTTGGCAGTCAGAAAGAAAAGGGAGCTAAACAGCAAGGACATAAGAATCCCGGCTCGATTCGAGTAAATAATGGTCATATTTCTTAGTTTTTAGATGCCTTTATTACTCGTAGATACACCCGATGGTAAATGGTGTTGTTGGTCAGCAGGTAGTAAGAATTCGTAATTAAGGTTATCAACTTTATGAAAAAATTTAACAGCTTCCAAATTTTTAACATTTAAATTTAATGAATCGTCGATAAAATCGGGTAATCAATCGAAATGTGTGTTAATTTAAACGATTGCAAATCAATATTTTAACTAATTATGTAATTCTCAATTCTTGTTATTTTTTTGTTCTTTTTTGTACCGGATCACCTTATAAACGAATCTTAGTTCATAATTAATAAATAGCTCCTGCTCATATTGTAGTTGAGAGCTCTATTTTTACTGAAATAGCAAATAAGCTGCTTAAAGCATTGAAATGAACGCAATACGCAAGGACTGGAACGAGATAAAAACAAACGACAGCTGGGCAATTTTCAAAATCATGTCTGAATTTGTTGAGGGTTACGAACGCATGGCACGAATCGGTCCATGTATTTCTATTTTCGGATCAGCACGGACCAAAGAAGAAAATAAATACTACCAACTGAGTGTAGAAATTGGTGAAAAGCTTGCAAAAGCAGGATATGGAATCATCACAGGTGGTGGTCCCGGGATTATGGAAGCCGGAAATAAAGGAGCGCACCAGGGCGGAGGAAAATCAGTTGGATTAAATATTGATCTTCCTTTTGAGCAATTCCACAACAAGTATGTTGATCGTGAAAGTCATTTGAACTTTGATTATTTCTTTGTCCGCAAGGTTATTTTCGTGAAATATTCCCAGGGGTTCGTAGTTATGCCGGGTGGATTCGGAACAATGGACGAATTATTCGAAGCGATTACTTTAATCCAGACGAAGAAAATTACCAAACGGCCTGTTGTACTGGTCGGAAAGGAATATTGGAGCGGATTGGTAGAATGGGTGAAAAACGTGATGCTGGAAAAAGAACACAATATCTCTCCGGACGACTTGCGCTTTTTGACGATTGTTGACACGGCTGATGAAGCGGTAAAATATGTGGATGATTTCTACAAAACACACGATCTCAGCCCGAACTTTTAATACGTTTTTATACAAATTTATTTTTCCACTTTTTCAATCGCCAAAAAGTGGAATTTACTATTCCTCCCCCTTTGGAGGGGACAAAGGGGGAGATTACAATTTCCCTAAGAAAGGAATGGTTTCTGATCTGATTTTATATATTTCTTTTCGAAGCCCAATTTACACTTAAGAGTATGATTTCTGGTTCCCCCTTTGGAGGGGATCAAGGGGGAGGGCTTCTAAGAAACTATAGAATTAACTTAAAGAACTAATAATCTTCTTCGCGGCACCTTGGTTTCTGGCAAAGATTTCAGCCAATCTTTCGTTGATCTGGGCTCTTCTTCCAAGTGCTTCTTCGACTGCTTTCTCAAAGCTGAAACTATCTTCAATGGTAAATGCTACCTGATGGTCAAGGAACAATTGGGCTTCCGGGAAACGGGCAAATTTCGGACCGAAAAAGATCGGAATACCAAAAGCTCCGGGCTCAAGAATGTTGTGTAGTTTACCGGTAAATCCGCCACCAATATAAGCCAGATCGGCGTATTGATAGGCATTGGTCAACTGACCTATTGTGTCCAGAATAAGAATATCTTTTCCCAGGTTTTGGAAATTCGTGTAGCGTTCAATGTCATCATCAAATTCTGCCGAGATCTGTTCAATGTGTTTTTCTGAAATATCGTGCGGAGCAATAATGATCTTAAACTTTTGCCGCAGTTCGAATAAAGCCGGAATAAGGATTTCTTCATCGATTGTCCAGGAACTTCCTAAAATAAGTACCGGTTTTTCCTCTGCAAAATTCCGAATAATCTCATTTTCCTTACTTCGTTCTTTTACAGCTATCATGCGGTCATAACGCGTATCACCGGTTACTGTGACCTGGTCAATACCGATACTGTTCAGTAAATCTTTCGAACGCTGGTCCTGTGCGTAAAAATGATCAAACAAACGCAATGCCTTTCTGAAAAATCCGCCATACCACTTAAAGAAACGATGACCTGGCCTGAACAAACTGCTGACTCCATAAATCTTCGCACCCTTTCTTCTGGCACACTTCAAATGGTTATACCAAAACTCGTATTTGACAAAGAAAACCATTTGCGGTTTGAAATGATCAACGAATTTACGGGCTTTGATCTTTGTGTCCAGGGGTAAATAAAGTGCAAGGTCTACCAGGTGTTCTCTTTTCTGGTAAAATTCCATTCCGGAAGGGCTGAAAAAAGTCACGATAAGAAATGATTCCGGGAATGCTTCTTTATACGTGTTCATTACTGGAAGCCCCTGATCAAACTCACCCAGGGATGCACAATGGAACCAGACAACGGGTTTATTTTTCGGGACCCGGTAGGTACTTAACGGGATTCGTCGCCCAAGAATCCATTTTTTTGCTTTGGGATGAAACCAGGATGCAAGCCACATGACTGCATAAAAAGCCCGAATCCCAAATCCGTAGAATAGTCTCATTTACTCAAAATAATAGTCTTTCGGTTTGCGCTTATAAACGGGAACAAACCAACCGACTTTAAATCCATATTGTAAATCTAATCTTTGTGCTTTAGAAACCGGCACATCCGGTTGATCAAAAAAGATATCTCTTCTATTATATGTTAATCCTTCCTGGATATAAAACCCGGCATAGAAGTTAACAAATCCCTGGTTCGCCATAAAAGCATATCCTGCAAACTGATGAAAATTCAGTCCCGTGGTATAGCGGTCATACCCTTTTCTATATTTCAATTCCAACGTAGGAACAACCTGATCTTGTGTTTCAATACGCATTTTATACTGCATGTAGCCCAATCCTGCGTGTACATATAATCCGGAGTTTTTATTCGGACTGAGTACCGGAAATACTTTCCCAACCATCACATTGGCATTGAAACCACGCATATTTACTACGACAATCGCCACATCTCCGTTCACATCATTGATGTATCCGTGCGAATCGACTAAATTGGCGAACATCCCCGAAGTTTTAACCTTGTTTCCAAACATGAAATTTCCGTCCAGTCCGTAAACCCAATTTCTTGAGGTTTTGTAACCTGCCATTGCTCCCACGTGATTGATCACTCCAAAACGTTCCTTCAGATCTCCATCAGGCGCATTCAATCCGTAATGCAATGCAATCCAAGGGGTAGCAATCGCGCTGTCACGTACATTTCTCTGACTGAATCCCTGGAAACTGAAACAAATCAATAAAGCAAGTAAAAAAGAATTTCTCATGTTTTTTTAGTCACTCAAAAATAAGGAATTATCCTTGCTCCAATGCCAATTTATCGGGAAATGGGTGAATTATCGATTAATCGGTTTATTTAAATCGGATCGATTTTGCAGGATTTATTCTGCTGATCAATAGTGATGGCACAAAAAGAGCAAGCAAACAGACACCCAGGGTAATGATATTTAATACCCCGATTTTCCAGATATTGAATTCGATCGGAACGGTATTCAAGTAATACACTTTCGGGTCAAGCGGAATAATATGAAATTGGTACTGAAGCCAGCAAAGTCCTATCCCGATCACATTTCCCCAAATCATTCCTTTCAGGATCAGCTGGCCTGTATGAACCATAAATACCTTTCGCACAAAGAGGTTGTTTGCTCCCATCGCCTTTAAAATTCCAATGAAATTCGTCCGGACCAAAATCAATACGAGCAAGGCGGATCCCATATTTACGATTCCGATAATCAGCATAAGAATCAGGACTATCGCCAGGTTCACATCTAAAAAACTTAACCATACAAAGAGATCGCGTTGATTGTCTTTGATGCTGTTCACTTTAACCTGTTGCCTGAAATCCGGATTGAATTCCACCGCCTTTTCAATCTTCCTTTTCTGATTTTCAATATCTGAAAAGTCTGCAACGCTCAATTCATACGATCCGACATATTCCTGATAAGAACCATGGCCGGGAAAAAATTCCAGGTCAACTGTTTTTGCTCCTGCCTTTACTTCGTAATGAAGGCCGTCTTTGCTCAAAAAATGTTTTTTCAGATTCCCATCGGAATCTACGTCAAACGCACTGGTCCCCAATTTATCTCCGGTCACTTTGATCTGCAACCAGGTTGTATCCGGAATGGCTGTTTCACTTTTCGGATTATCCAAACTTCCGGCAGGTTCATCTATAAATGTCCAGTAATCTGCAACAATCAGGCGGATAGTAGTGTCTTTTTGTGGATAAATTGCAATGACCGGGGTGTCTTCATAGCCTTCTCCCCAGTCGTAGCGGTAATTCCCGTTTCCTCCTGAGACTTGTGCACGAAGAATCAGGTTTCCGAAATAAAGTGAATCTTCCACGATCATTTCCGCACTGATTCCCCAATCATTCAATTGCTGGACCTGCGGCAGGTAACAAAAAACCAATTCTTTGTCAAAATCTTCCAAACCGGTTTCATAAATCCCCACGATCTGAAATTGCCGTTGAATGGGTTTTTGTTTTACGAAATACGCATTAACCGTATCACCCAACTGGTAGTGTAAATCCGTTGCAATTCGCTTTGAAATAAGCACTTCGGTGGAAGCGGGATCTTTAAAAGCCGGAAGTTTCCCCTCTTTCAGATACGATTTAAAAAAGGACCAATCGTAATTTTTATCAACACCTTTTAAAACAACGCCCAGGATTTCTTTTTGAGTAACATCTCCCCTTGATTGAAGCAGCGCAGGCTTGTAAGCAACTGATTGAACATGAGTTACACCTTCTATCCGGCTCAACGCTTCTTCCAGTTTTTCACTCTTCATTAAGGGTGCAGATTCCATTAAAGAAATTTCTCCTGACTTCTGAATGGAGATATGTGAACCAAAACCTATAACTTTACGGCTCACTTCTTGTTGGAATCCTTCAACCACTGCAATTGTAACGATGTTTACAATCATTGCCAGCGAAATACTCAAAATAGCAATTCTAGTAATTGGTTTTGCTGCTTTTTTATTGCCTTGCAATGAGTCATCCGTAACCGTTTGTTTACGTTGAAGTTTTTTAGCGATGAAAAAAATATAATTCCAATTATTGCTCATGCGAATACGAAAGTACATAAAGCTTTTGGCGTTGAAAAGTATTATTTTGCTTTTCCTGGCTTCATGTGGCATAAACAAAAAGTCACTTCCTCCTGTCGTAACGGATTCAAACCGGGACAATACGAAGGAATACCCTGTCATTCAGCCCATTGATGATGAGATCCGATACGATGCGTACGGAATGGAAAGGATGCCGACCCTGCAACTTGGTAATGCCCGAATGGACCTGTACCTGGATTCTTTAAGAGGCAAACGCGTTGCCATTGTAGCGAACCAATCTTCTCTTTTAGGTGATGACCATTTGGTGGACACCTTATTATCTCTCGGAATTCAAATTCAAAAGGTTTTTGCACCGGAGCACGGATTCAGAGGAACTGCTGATGCCGGAGAAAAAGTTTGGAGCCACAAGGATCCGGTAACCGGTTTACCGATTGTTTCCCTCTATGGAAGTAATAAAAAACCACGTGCGGACCAATTATACGACGTAGATATTGTATTGTTTGACATCCAGGATGTTGGCGTTCGTTTTTACACCTACATTTCTACCTTGCACTACGTTATGGAAGCATGTGCTGAAAACAATAAAGCACTGATCGTATTGGATCGTCCGAACCCGAATGCACATTACGTGGATGGACCCATTTTGGAAAAAGACCAAACTTCTTTCATCGGGATGCACCCGGTTCCCATTGTTTATGGAATGACGATCGGGGAATACGCTTTAATGGTTAACGGAGAATTTTGGCTGCACAATAATGTAACCTGCCAGATGTATATCGTTCCATGCCGCAATTACACCCACAAAACGAAATTTGAAATTGCCATTCCACCATCGCCAAACCTGCGCACAGATCAGGCAATCAACCTGTATCCGAGTTTGTGTTTTTTTGAGGCAACAACTGTCAGTATCGGAAGAGGAACCGAACGCCCGTTTGAAATGTACGGACACCCAAGTTTTCGAAAGACCAGCTTTACCTTTGTCCCAATGCCGACTACCGGTGCGAAAGATCCCTTGTGGCAAAACCGCACCTGCAATGGTTACGACCTGGGAGCAAGTCAGAACAAACGCATGTATGAGATCAATCTGAATTGGCTGATCAATGCGCGGGACCAATTGAGTGACAGTGTTGATTTTATCAATCAGCGCAACTTTTTCGACCGTTTGGCGGGAACAACTCAACTTCGTTCACAGTTAAAAGCCGGATTGGGTGCAAAAGAGATCAAGGAAACCTGGAAAACAGGGATTCAGTCGTTTTTGAAAACACGGCAGAAATATCTTATTTACAGATAACAGCAGAATTGTTTATCATTTGGATTATTGATTAACGCAGACAGGCTTAATCGTGTACGGAAAATCGCAACAACTAGTCTGAATAAGTTCATGACTTTTGCCCAAAAGCAATGTTATGAAAGCTATACCACTATTTGTTCTATTATTGATTTGCGGTGCTTGTACTATTACAAAGCGGCATTTCGGACCAGGGTATCACGTAGAATGGAAGCATCGTTTTTCAGAGAAAACACCTGATGAATCCGGAAGTATTGAAAAAACGGTTAACGTGTACGAAATACCTGTGGAAACGGAATTTCCCGAAAAAGCGCTTGATTCAAGCCAATTCAATTTACCTGCAAACAATGATGAAGTGAAATCAGATTCCGAGTCACCTGTTACGAATGATCTGACTCGCAAAAAAAGCTTTGTCAAATCCATTGAGCCGCTAAAAATTGTCAGGCAAGTGACTCACTCCAAACAAGCGGAAAAAGATCATCCGAAACCTAAAAAAAGCGATTCAAAGCGGGTTGATGTCCTTACATGGATAGCACTTGGACTTCTTTCATTACTGCTCATTACAGCTTTGATCGTTGCTCTGTTAAAGGTGCTGATTAATCCTGTATTTACTATATTTTTAATACTTGCAGTTGGCAGTTTGGTCCTTTCAAGTATCTCTTTAAAAAGAGTACTCAATTCTCCCGAAGATTATTCCGGAAAAGCACTTACGATCATTGTATTTGCTTTGAGCGTACTTATCTGTTTAGGGTTAAGTTTGTATATTCTTCGCCTGGATATCAAGGAAATATCGAGTTGGTCTTAGTAGCTGTGAAGGATCCGGAGGCTGTAATCAAAAAATTACGCTGTACATTTTGGCTTTCGTAGGGAAATACCAATTACAGCAAGTTTCGGATTTTATACCTTTAAGAACCGGTCGATATTTGTATTATAAAATTGAATGAAGATGAACACACAGGAAAGGATCAATTATAATCGTATCGCCGAAGCTATTGAGTATATCAAAGCCAATTTTAAAGATCAGCCCAATCTGGATGAAGTGGCTGAAAAGGTACACTTGAGCCCATTTCACTTTCAACGGCTTTTCAGTGAATGGGCAGGAACAAGTCCGAAGAAGTTTTTACAGTATATCAGCCTTGAACACGCTAAAAAACTACTCAAAGAAAACCAGGCCACTATTTCCGAAACGGCTTATGAAACCGGGCTTTCGGGTACCAGCCGCTTACATGATTTGTTTGTAACCATTGAAGGAATGACCCCTGCTGAATACAAAAACGGAGGGAAGAATCTCGCTGTCAATTATAGTTTTGCCGAAAGCCCATTTGGGAACCTGATTGTGGCCTCCACTCAAAAGGGCATTTGTTTTATGGCTTTTGCAGAAGATGAAACTGCTGGGTTCCTTGCTTTGAAGGATCATTTTCCGAATGCACATTTTTCAAGAAAATTGGATCTGGTCCAGCAAAATGCCCTGTTTATTTTCCAAAACGACTGGAGTAAACTCTCTGAAATAAAACTGCATTTAAAGGGAACTGATTTTCAATTAAAGGTTTGGGAAGCGCTATTAAAAATTCCAATGGGACAGCTTTCTACTTATGGCGCTATTGCACATCAAAT
>CBFGPJ010000087.1:0-8780 GCA_965650615.1 uncultured Fluviicola sp.
TATTTAATTTCGGTTAGATTTGCACCATGAAAATAATATTCATCGGATGCCTATTTCTTTATTCTTTTGTTTCTTTTGGTCAGAAAACGAGTACCACAAATGCTTGGTTTCTGGCACAGCTTCGATTGGATTCTAAAAAGTATCTGCAGGTAATTGAGTTGGGACATAGAAGACAGGATGTGTTTTTGACCAATCACAGGCAAAGCCTTTTTCGATATACGCTGACCTATCAGACAAACTCAAAAAAGGTTGGTTTGGGAGGAGGAATCGCTTGTTTTCTGCATGAACGAAAGCAGGGAAGGGAATTGGAAACGGAAACAAGACCTTTTTTACAGGTAGCGCAATTTTTTCCTTTGAAAAACAAAGAGTTCCAACTGCGATTCCGGAACGAGTTTCGCTTTTTTGACAGATCAACGAAAGACCAGGATCGTTTGCGGGTCCAATTGCTGTTTTCACATTCACTTATTCCGGAGCTCCGCACGAAGCTGTCTTGGTTTAACGAATGGTTCTATAGCTTTGGACAAGCTAAACCCTGGGAATGGAGAGGAGGAATTACAATTCAGCAACCTGTTTATAAGAACTGGAAAGTTGGGATAGGATATATCTATCAAAACAATGAGGGGAGTGCAATTAGAAATATTCACGTTATCCAGATGTCCTGGTTTTATGAACTCCTATTAAATTAGTAGTATATTTATTTTATGATACCAAAAAGGTCCAAATATGCCATTCAGGCTTTAAAGTGTTTAGCGAAGGTTTACCGCGATAAAAAACATTTGTCGATTGCAACGATTGCAGAAGAAGAAAATATTCCCAGAAAGTTCCTGGAAGCTATTTTATTACAACTGCGTAATAATGGAATGGTAGGAAGTAAAATGGGAGCAAATGGTGGTTATTTCCTGGTAAAGCATCCGGATGAAATTGTGTTGAGCAGTATTATTCGCGCTACCGGCGGACCAATTGCGCTATTGCCATGCGTGAGCCTGAATTTTTATGAAGAATGCATCGAATGTCCACATGAAGAACTGTGCGGCTTACATGATGTGATGCTTGAAGTACGTGAAGCGAGCATTCACATCCTTTCCAAAACAAGTTTGGCAGATTTAATTTTAAGGGAAAAGAAATTATTCAGAAAGGCTGAAATTAAGCGCAAATAATGATTTTTTTGAAAATAATATCCTACTTATCCGATAGGAGTAATGGAAAATAATTGCTCTTTTCCTTGCTGCTTTAAAACAGAGCTGTTTACTTTGCATCATCAAAATAAAACAAACAATGATTCAGAGAAACTTCATGCGTAAAATGCAAATGCAGCTGTGTTGTATGTCCCGCCAGGGGCTGCGGAAGGTATAATAATAAATTAACAACGAGTTATAACCCTTCTCAGTCCGTTACGGCGGATAGAGAAGGGTTTTTTATTGCAATCAGAATTTACCCCGACGATGAATGTCGGGATTAAAAAAAAGAAATGAAAAAAGTATATATCAATGAATACGGTCCACGAGTTTCAGCTGCAATTTACGGTTTTTGGCGCTGGACCGAAGAAGATCTCCTGGATACCCGGAAATTTGAAGAGGTGGTTTTGTTTACAAGGGAATTGGGGATCGATACCTATGATCTGAGCCCGAGCCACGGAGCAAGTGAATTGGAAACACAATTCGGAAAGTTGATTGGATCAAAATCGATCGATCAGTCGGAATTGGTTTTATCGAAAAAAGTAGGTTTACGTGAATATTCAGGTTCTCATGGAAGCGGAATTTATTACGATTTGAGCCCGCAATATCTGACCAAAAGTGTAGAGCAATCTTTGACCCGTTTGAACAGGGAAAAGATCGATATTTTGATCCTGGAGAATTTTGATTTTCTGTCAAACTTTGAGGAAACAGCTTCTGCCTTATTGAAATTACAGCGAAGCGGGAAGATTTCTTATATCGGTGTATCGAATTTCAATGTGTTTCAGCAACGGCTTTTGTCGTCATCGCTTTCACAACCTATCATCACCAATCATCTGGAGTTGAACTTACTGCAAACAGAAGCGCTGCATGACGGCCGTTTCGATTTTATCCGTGAACAGCACAGTCGGGCAATGGCGTTTTCTCCTTTAGCGGACGGACGTATTTTATTGGGGGAAGATGCTCAGGCAGTGAAATTGCGATTGGCCTTGGTAGAAATCGGTAAGAAATACGAAGCAAATGTGGAACAGGTAGCTGTTGCCTGGCTCAATAAGTTGGGAGCACTCCCAATTATAGGCAGTAAAGAAAAACGCCGCATTCAAAATGCTGCAACAGCGCATTCGTTTGAACTTTCACGCGAAGAATGGTATTACCTCTATAACGCCACAAAATAGCCATGGAAAGTTTCAGAACAGCATACGAATACCAGGTCGGCGCAAAGAAATTGCTTGTCGAAAAGGATATCCTGGAACTGGGAGAAAAAATTGCCGCATTCAAAGATGGTAAAATCCCCGACGATAAATTCCGCTCCCTGCGCCTGGCTCGTGGTGTATACGGACAACGTCAGTTGGGAGTTCAAATGATCCGTATCAAATTGCCTTACGGAAAAGTAACTTCCGGACAATTGCGCAGAATTGCGCAGGTCAGTGACGAATACAGTACCGGGCGTTTGCATATAACCACGCGGCAGGACATACAGATCCATCATGTTTCGCTGGACAGAACACCGCAATTGTGGGCTGATCTGGAAAAAGACGATGTAACGCTTCGGGAAGCATGTGGAAATACGGTAAGAAATGTAACGGCAAGTGATAATGCCGGGATCAATCCGGAGGAATTGTTTGATGTAACACCATACGCAGAGCAAGTATTCCGGTATTTCCTGCGAAAGCCATTCGGACAGGAATTAGGGAGGAAGATCAAAATTGCTTTTAGCTCGGACGACAAGGATGATGCGCTTACGTTTATCCACGATTTCGGATTCATTCCGCGCATAGAACAGGAAGTAAGAGGATTTAAAGTTCTGATTGGCGGCGGACTTGGAGCGCAACCTTTCCTTGCTCATGCGGCTTATGAATTTCTTCCTGCAACAGAGATCATCCCTTTTATTGAAGCTTCCATTCGCATTTTCGACCGGCATGGAGAACGGAACAGCAGAAATAAAGCCCGCATGAAGTATTTGATCTCAAAAATCGGGTTGGAAGCATTTTTGGAATTGGTGGACCAGGAGAAATCAGCTATTCAATTTGACCCGGAGAAAGATCAACTAATAGAAGTGAATGATTTTGAATATCAGGAACTTGAATCAGTTGATTTCAATGGATTATTTATGAATGATCCGGTTTACGATCAGTGGATAAAAACCAACGTATTCCAACAAAAGCAGAAAGGATATCTGGCAGTTTATATCAAAGTTCCACTGGGAGATTTTTATACGGACCAGGCGCGTTCATTGGCTTATTTACTGGATAGCCTGGGACTCCCTGAATTGCGTTTCACGATCAATCAGAATATTCAGTTGCGCGGAGTCAAACCGGAGCAATTGCAGACGGTTTATTCACAGCTTTCCCAGTTAAACCTGATCGAGTCGGGTTACGGAGGATTGACGGACATAACTGCTTGTCCGGGAACGGATACCTGTAATCTGGGAATTTCGAACAGTACCAATGTGGCTTTGGAACTGGAATCATTTATCCGGATCAACTATCCGAAATTGATAGAAGAAACCGGTATTTCGATCAAGATCAGCGGATGTATGAATTCCTGCGGACAACATGGTCTGGCACAAATCGGATTTCATGGAAGCTCGATCAAAACAAAGGAAGGAACTTTGCCGGCTTTACAGGTATTGCTTGGCGGGGGAAAAACCGGAGCAGGAACCGGAAGAATTGCGGAAAAAGTAATCAAAGTTCCTAGTAAACGGATTTTGAAAGTGGTCCGATTGCTATTGGACGATTTCCTGGAATTCCATGATAATGAAGAAACCTTCAATGATTATTTCGATCGGCAGGGAAACACGTATTTCTACAATTTACTGAAGCCATTAACAGACCTGGAAGAAATTCTTCCGGAAGAATACCTGGATTGGGGACAAGATGAACGTTTCGCAACGGCAATCGGAGTTGGGGAATGTGCGGGTGTAATCATTGACCTGGTGGCAACCTTGTTTTCCGATGCGGAAGAAAAATGGGATGCTGCAACGGAAGCATTTCGGGAATCACGTTTTGCGGATGCTGTTTATTATGCCTATGCAGCGGGAATTCATGCAGCAAAAGCCAAATTGATCGAAAGGGGAATTCGTTGTAATACACAGCAGGGAATCCTGATGGATTTTGATACACATCTTGGCGCTGATTTCGGATTTTCCGAAACAAACCCTTTCAGTGAATTGATCTTAAAGATTAACAAGGAGAAAGCTTCTGAAACGGTTGCAAAAACATACCTGGATGAAGTAAATGAAGTACTAACAAAATTGAAGAAGAAATCAGCTAAGGCTGATTGAAAACTGAACAAGCGTTAGCGCGTTCAACGAAGGAAATTAATTACAAGAAAAATGAAACAGATTATACAAATTCCACGGATTTCGCTTGTTGGTGCAGGTCCGGGAGATATTGAGCTGATTTCTGTAAAAGGTTTGAATCGCTTGAAAAAGGCAGATGCAGTTCTCTATGATGCCCTGGTAAACGAAGAATTGCTGACATATGCTCCCACTGCAAAAAAGATCTTTGTGGGTAAGCGAAGAGGATTTAAGGCATTTGAGCAAGAGCAGATCAACAAGCTTTTGGTTGACACGGCAAATGAGTTAGGTCACGTGGTTCGTTTGAAAGGAGGAGATTCCTTTGTTTTCGGAAGAGGAATGGAAGAAATTCAGTTTGCACAACAGCATGGGATTCCAACGGAGGTAATTCCGGGGATTTCCAGTTCGATTTCAGTTCCTGCCCTGGCAAATATTCCGGTTACACACCGGGGAGTAAGCAATTCTTTTTACGTTTTATCGGCTACTTTGGCAGATGGGACCTTGAACCCTGAATTAAAGAAGGCAACTTCACTGAATGCAACGATCATTATTTTAATGGGTTTGAGTCAGATAGAACAGATCACAAACTTATTCCGGGAGCATGCAAAATCATCTGTTCCGGCAGCAATCATCTGCAATGGCTCTTTACCGGACCAGGAAATCATTGTTGGAACGATTGAAACAATTTCGGAACGATACCGGAAAGCACAGGCAAAAGGACCGGGAGTGATTGTGATTGGGGAAGTGGTTTCATTTGCTGGAAAGTTCAATAAGATCATATCCGATTCAATCTGTTTTTCATGAGAGAGGCGAACAGCAATGAACTATTTCCGGTGTTTTTGAAAACACATGAATTGCAGGTCTTATTGGTCGGTGGTGGAAAAGTGGGACTGGAAAAATTAAAGGCTTTGCTTCTGAACTCACCTGAAACGCAAGTAACAGTTGTTGCGCGTGAATATTCGGATGCGTTCATTGATTTTGCAGAACGGCATGAGACCGTATACCTGGAAGTACGCGATTTCGAAAAAACGGATATTGAAGGCAAACAATTGATCATTACGGCGGTTAACGATCCGGAGCTTTCGGAGCAGATCATGAACCTGGCAAACGATGCGGGAATTTTATACAATGCGGCAGATAAACCGGAATTGTGTACGTTTTACCTGGCATCGGTTGTAAAAAAAGGTCATTTGAAGATCGGTATTTCGACGAACGGCAAATCACCGACTTTGGCTAAACGCCTGAAAGAGATCCTGGAAGAAAACTTACCGGACGAACTGAACGACTCGGCCATTCATCTGAATGAATTCCGGAACTTTCTGAAAGGCGATTTTAACCGGAAAGTAAAAAAAATGAACCGGGCTACACAAGGATTGGTCCTCAGAGCCGAAAGGCCCTGGTATTTCATTTCTCCCTGGAAAGTAAGCGCCTATTTATTTGGGATATTGGGAATCATGTTAACCGGTCATCTGATTTTTTCATTAATTCCACCCGAAAGCATTTGGAATTCCACCACTGAATTGATGGATTCTTTGACAATTGATTTCGCATATTTCATGTTAGCGGGATTTATTGCACAAATGATCGATGGTGCTTTAGGAATGGCATATGGAGTGAGTGCAACGACCTTTTTATTATCCTATGGGATTTCACCGGCAATTTCAAGCATGTCGGTCCATGCGTCCGAGATTTTCACCAGTGGGGTTTCAGGAATCATGCACTTGCGTTTTGGGAATGTCAATAACCGTTTGTTCAAATCCATTTTACTTCCGGGTGTGCTGGGGGCAATTATCGGTGCGTACATTTTGTCGGAATTTGAAGCATTCAACAATATCATAAAACCGACAGTGAGTTTGTACACGCTGATTCTGGGAGGATTGATCGTTTACAAAGTAGTGCGTAAGAAACAAGTCCGGAAAAAAGTAACCAAAGTCGGATGGTTGGGCCTCTTAGGCGGATTCCTGGATTCAATTGGCGGCGGTGGCTGGGGACCCGTTGTTTCATCAACTCTGATTGCTCGTGGAAAACACCCCAGAATGATTGTCGGATCTGTGAACCTTGCCGAATTCTTTGTTTCATTGGCAAGTTCCTTCACTTTTTTCACAGTGATTGGAACGACCAATGTTTGGCAGCCTGTTTTGGGGCTGATTTTAGGAGGAGTTTGTGCCGCACCGATTGCCGCTTATTTAGCATCCAAATTGAATATCAAAGCGATGATGTTATTTGTCGGAATTGTAGTGGTGATTGTTAGTTTACGCAACTTTTTAACGGTATTATTTTAAGAAGAATGATTGAGAAAATAAAAGAAATAAGCTACACTGGTTTGGAGGATTATTTGGCTCAACTTGCTTCTCTGGAAGGAGTAAGGATTGCCTTTTCATCCAGTTTGAGTTGGGAAGACCAGGTGGTGACACATGCCATTTATTCCCGGGACTTACCAATACGCATATTTACGTTGGATACAGGTCGTTTATTTCCCGAAACATACAGTGTCATCGAATCTACGCGCCAACGTTATGGAAAGAACCTGGAAGTTTATTTCCCGGATTATCAGGCCGTGCAGGAATTGGTCACTCAAAAAGGACCCATCAGTTTCTATGAATCGCTTGAGAACAGGAAGGAATGCTGTTTTATTCGCAAAGTGGAACCTTTGAATCGCGCCCTGGAAGGAGTAGATGTCTGGATCACCGGACTTCGGGCAGACCATTCGGAGAACCGGGCAAACCTGGAATTGGTCGAATGGGATGAACAACGACGGATAGTGAAAGTGAATCCATTGGCAAACTGGAGTTTGGAGGAAGTAAAGGAATACATTAAACAATACAATGTGCCGTATAATGTGTTACAGGATCGCGGATTTGTAAGTTTGGGATGTCAGCCTTGCACCCGTGCTATCAAGGAAGGAGAACCCTTTCGTGCCGGCAGATGGTGGTGGGAAGACAGTTCCAAAAAAGAATGTGGATTACATAATTAGTAAATAGCAAATAGTGAAGAGGCAATAGTTGCCTACATCATTTCACTATTGCCTGTTGCCTGATTACTAATAACTAAAAAATGAAAGATTATTTAGACGAATTAGAGGCGGAAGCCATTTATATCCTCAGGGAAGTTGCCGGACAATTTGATCGTCCCGCTTTATTATTCTCCGGGGGAAAAGACAGTATTTGCCTGGTGCATTTGGCATTGAAGGCTTTTAAGCCGGGTAAGTTCCCGTTTCCATTGGTTCACGTAGATACAGGACATAATTTCAAGGAAGCATTGGATTTTAGAGATGCCCTGGCAGCCGAATTGGGAGAACAGTTAATTGTCCGAAATGTCGGGGATACGATTGTCCGGAAGAAATTGCAGGATGCAAAGGGGAAATTTCCAAGTAGAAATGCTTTGCAAACCTATACTTTATTGGATGTGATTGAAGAGTTTGAGTTTGATGCCTGTATTGGTGGAGCCAGGAGAGATGAGGAAAAGGCGCGGGCGAAAGAACGTGTTTTTTCGGTGCGTGACGAGTTTGGTCAATGGGACCCGAAGTTGCAACGGCCGGAATTGTGGAGTATCTACAACGGAAAGATCGATAAAGGAGAAAATGTGCGCGTATTCCCGATTAGCAACTGGACCGAATTAGATGTGTGGAACTACATCAAACGCGAAAATATCCGCTTGCCTGAAATTTATTTTACTCATGAACGTGAATGTGTACTAACAGAACACGGGCAATTAATGGCCAATAATGAATTTTTGAACCTGGATGAGAACGACCAAATTGTGAATAAAAGAGTCCGTTATCGGACAGTTGGCGATATGACATGCACGGCCGCTGTTGAAAGTGAAGCATACACGGTAGATGATATCATTGCAGAACTGAAAGAAGCAAAGATCTCCGAACGCGGTGCTACGCGAATGGATGACCGGATTTCTGAAGCAGCAATGGAAGACAGGAAAAAAGGAGGTTACTTTTAAAATTATCAATTAACAATTATCAATTGTTCAAGGGGATTTCTCTTGATAATTCAAACATTGATGATTCATAATTCAAAAAAATGGATTTATTACGATTTTTTACGGCAGGAAATGTGGACGACGGTAAGAGTACCCTGATAGGACGCTTATTGTATGACAGTGAGTCGATTTCCACAGATATTATAGAAACATTAACCCGTCAGAGTAAAACAACCGGTGAGAATACGGAAATTGATCTGGCTTTGTTAACCGATGGTTTACGTGCTGAACGCGAGCAGGGAATCACGATCGATGTGGCATATAAATATTTTTCGACAGACAAACGGAAGTTTATCATCGCAGATACTCCCGGACAT